>JAWLGG010000351.1:0-3994 GCA_041685155.1 Chromatocurvus sp. | reverse complement strand
CCGCTGCTGAGACAGCCGGGCAACGCGCTGTTTTTCGCCGGACAGATCATCAAGGCCTTGCGCCTTGGGATTCCCGTGCGCTTCGGACAGGTTATCGCGCGTGCCAATGGTACTCAGCGCCTGGAATCGGTCGACCTGCGCCCCACTCACAACGCGGCGCCAGAGCCGATATCGACCCTGCCCTGTGACCGGCTCGGCACCTGCTACGGCTTTCTCACCCAGACGGAGCTCTTGCGTCAGGCAGGCGCGACGTGTCGCTGGTCAGAGCAGCGCGGTGGCTGGGTGGCCAGCCACGATGCGCAGATGCAGAGCAGCGTCGATGGCCTCTATGTCGCCGGTGAGTCCACCGGCGTTGCCGGTGCGGATGCCGCCCGCCTTGAAGGCCGGATTGCGGGCGTGGCCATGGCCGTGGCGGGAGGCCACGCCGATGCGCGGGAAACCCGCAGCGAACGGCGCACCTGGCAGTCGCAGCTGGATGCCGTCAATGCCTTTGCGGACAGGCTCGCGACCTTCAGCCACACGGACGCCCGAACGCTGCTGGCGCTCATGCAGGACGAGGCCATCCTGTGCAAGTGTGAGGAAGTCACGGCGGGCGAGGTACGCCGCGTTCTGGCAGCATACCCGGAGACCGGCGACCTCAGCGGCCTCAAGCTCCTCTCCCGCTGCGGCATGGGCCCCTGTCAGGGACGCTACTGTCACTATCAGCTGCGCATTCTGATGACCGACGTGACGGGACGGGACCCGGAACAGCTCGGTGGCTTCACCGCCCGCTTCCCGGCGCGGCCGGTACGTATTGGCGACCTGATCGACTGATGCCCTCCGCGGAGCAGCTGCGCGCCTCCTCTGAGACCGCCGGCCTCGGCCCGCTGTACCGTTTGCGCCAGCCCCCGCCGCTACGTATGCTGCCCGCTTTATGGACAGTAGGTCCCTGACCGGAGAATCACTATTTCAGCCAGCGCGCCACACACCGCCCCGTTCCACACCCTTCCGGGAGGCATCACCTGCATCGACGCCGACTACGTCGAGCCCGGCATCGCCTGCTTCTACCTCGTCGGCGACGCCGGCGAGTACGCCCTGATCGAGACCGGCACCAACCACAGCCTCGGCAACCTGCGCCGCACCCTCGACCACCTGGGCATTGCGGACCAGCAGATCCGCTACGTTGTCCCCACCCACGTGCACCTGGATCACGCCGGGGCCGCCGGCCTGTACCTGCAGGAATTCCCGGCCGCCACCCTTCTGGTTCACCCGCGCGGAGCGCGCCACCTGACCGACCCGGACCGGCTGGTGGCAAGCTCCATCAAGGTTTACGGGGAGGAGACCTTTGCCGCGCTTTACGGGGAGATCATCCCGGCACCTGTGGCACGCACCCGCGTGCTGGAAGACGGTGAGACCTTCACCATAGGCCAGCGCACGCTGGGCGCGATGCACACCCGCGGCCACGCCGAACACCACCTGTGCCTGTGGGACGAGCAGACCCGCGGCTGGTTTACCGGCGACATGTTCGGCATCAGCTATGCCGGGCTGCGTTTCGAGGCCGGCAGCTTCGTTCTCCCCGCCACCACGCCGACGCAGTTCGATCCACAGGCCTACATGGCATCGGTACACGCCCTGGCGGCGCGCAATCCCGCTATGATGTACCTGACGCATTTCAGTGCCCTGCCCTTCCGGGCGGAGCAGGTCGACATGCTGTGCGATCAGCTGCAGCACTACACTGTGCTCGGGAGCCAGGCGGGGCAGGATCTCGCAGCACTGCAGGAAGCGGTCATCCGGCGTGCCGAGCAGCATCTGCAGCGGCTGGGCTCGGCGCCTGCCGCCCGTGCCGCAGCGCAATCGCTGGTCATGGACGCAAAGCTCAACGCACAGGGAATCGCCTTCCGGCAGTCCCGGATAGACAACGACCACAGCGGAGCAGGAACAGCATGAGCGATAACAACGGCTACACGCCACCCGAAGTCTGGACCTGGGACACGGAAAGTGGCGGACGGTTTGCGAGCATCAACCGGCCCATCGCCGGGCCGACTCACGAGAAGACACTCCCCGAGGGCAAGCACCCGCTGCAGCTCTATTCCCTGGCAACGCCCAACGGCGTCAAGGTTACGGTCATGCTCGAGGAGCTGCTCGCGCTGGGGTTCAGCGATGCCGAGTACGATGCCTATCTGATCAACATCACCGAAGGCGACCAGTTCAGCAGCGGCTTTGTCGACATCAACCCGAACTCCAAGATTCCGGCGCTGCTGGACAACGGTACGTCGCCCGCCACCCGTGTTTTCGAGTCCGGCGCCATACTCATGTACCTGGCTGAGAAGTTCGATGCCTTCCTGCCCAACGAGCCGTCAGAGCGGGCCGAATGCCTGTCCTGGCTGTTCTGGCAGATGGGCAGTGCGCCCTTCCTCGGCGGCGGCTTTGGGCACTTCTACGCCTATGCACCGGAGAAATACGAGTATCCGATCAATCGCTTTGCCATGGAGGTCAAGCGCCAGCTCGACGTGCTCGACCGCAACCTGGCGGAGCGGCGCTACCTCTGTGGCGACGACTACACCGTGGCCGACATGGCGACCTGGCCCTGGTATGGCGTGCTGGTGACCGGGGATATCTACGACGCCCAGACCTTCCTCGATGTCACCTCCTACCAACACGTGACGCGCTGGGCGAATGACATCGCCGAGCGCCCCGCCGTCCAGCGCGGCAGTCGCGTCAACCGGGTATGGGGCCCGGAGGAAGAGCGGGTACCCGAACGCCATGACGCCAGCGATATCAGCTGATGACAGCCCTGCCACGCAATAGAGCAGATGCCTTTGCCGCGGCCATGGCGCTGATCCTGGCAACGCTGGCCGTGGCCTGCGCCCAGGGCGACAGCGCACGCACGCAGGAAGGCCCCTACGAATATGGCGAGGCCAGCCGGGACGGGACCGGCAAGTTCTACATGGACCGCGAGATCGCCCACGTCATGGGCCATCGCGCCGCCATGTGGCTGGAGCGCGACGGGCGGGAGCGCGAAGAGCGCACCGACCTGCTCATCGAGCGACTGCCGCTGGAGAAGGATCACGTGGTGGCGGATATCGGCGCGGGCACGGGCTACTTCAGCTTTCCCGTGGCGCACCGGGTTCCCGAGGGCAAGGTATTTGCGGTGGATATACAGCCGGAGATGCTGGACATCATTCGCGAGAAGCTGTCCGCGAGCCCGATCGGCAACGTGGAGCCGCGCCTCGGCTCGATAACCGACGTTCGCCTGCCCGCGAACAGCGTCGACCTCGCCTTCATTGTCGATGCCTACCACGAATTCTCCCACCCGGTGGAAATGGGACAGTCACTGGTGCGTGCACTCAAGCCCGGCGGACGCCTGGTGCTGATTGAATACCGGGGCGAGGACCCCGATGTTCCGATCAAGCCGCTGCACAAGATGACCCTGCGCCAGGCGCGGCTGGAGATGGAGGCGCTGGGGCTGGAATGGGAGCGTCTCGACAGCAAGCTGCCGCAGCAGCACATGCTGTTTTTCCGCAAGCCGGAACAGCCCTGAGCGCGGGGGGGCACGCGGGTGTCTATGCGAGCAGAACGCTCAGGAGGATGACACACGCCGCCGCGATGACGGCGAGAACCAGATAGGACACGGACAGCAACAGCCACTTCCACAGCGTCAGTCCCCAGCCCTGACGGTAGACCCGTTTCAGGGACAGCAGGAAGTACACCGGCATCCAGGTTGCCACAGCGGTCTCCAGCCCACCCAGCACCGTGGACAGCGGCGCCAGCCCCCCTCGCGTCGCGGCGGAGGCCCCCGATTCCAGGCCCACCAGCAGCAGGATCGAGAGAAACAGGAAGGCGTGGCCGTGCACCGCATGGATCAGGTGCTCGATGTAGTAGCGCCCGGCAAAAGGGTAGACACCACGCATCAGCAGGGCAAAGAGGGGCACCAGCAGCAGCATGCTCCGCGGTATTATCTCCAGCAGGTCACCGATGAAATCGTTCGGATCGTCGCGGATACGCTCGGCGCTCC
>JAWLGG010000350.1:0-3994 GCA_041685155.1 Chromatocurvus sp. | reverse complement strand
CCCGTCTCGGCGATTACCGGCGACGGTATCGAGGATCTGCTGGACGCGGTCCTGCTGCAGGCTGAACTGCTGGAGCTCAAGGCGCCGCGGGATGTACCCGGCCAGGGGCTCGTTATCGAGTCGCGTCTCGACAAGGGGCGCGGGCCGGTGGCGTCGCTCCTGGTGCAGAGCGGTACCCTGCGCCAGGGCGACATCGTCCTCGCCGGATCGCACTACGGTCGCGTGCGCGCGATGCTGGACGAGAACGGCGAGAGCATACAGGAAGCCGGTCCCAGTATTCCCGTGGAGATCCTCGGCCTCGATGGCACACCGGAAGCCGGTGACCAGTTCGCCGTGGTCGAGAGCGAAAAGCGCGCCCGCGACGTTGCCGCATTCCGTCAGGAAAAGACCCGCGACAACAAGCTGCAGCGACAGCAGGCGGCCAAGCTCGACAACATGTTCGAGAGCATGACCGCCGGCGAGAAGCGTACGCTGAACGTCGTGGTCAAGGCGGACGTGCGCGGCTCCCTGGAAGCGATACAGTCAGCGCTGCTAGACCTCGGCAACGAGGAAGTGCAGGTGAATATCGTCTCCAGCGGTGTCGGCGGGATTGCCGAAACGGACGTGACGCTGGCCATTACCTCCGAAGCGGTGATCTTCGGCTTCAACGTGCGGGCTGACGCGTCGGCGCGCCGGCTGGTGGAAACCGAGGGCGTGGACCTGCGCTACTACAACGTCATCTACAACCTGATCGACGACGTCAAGCTGGCCCTGACCGGAATGCTGGCGCCGGAAATGCGCGAGGAGATTGTCGGCATCGCCGAGGTGCGCGATGTCTTCAGTTCGCCGAAGTTCGGTCAGATTGCCGGCTGCATGGTCACGGAAGGCACGGTTTACCGCGCCAAGCCCATCCGCGTACTGCGCGACAACGTGGTGATCTACGAGGGCGAACTGGAATCGCTGCGTCGCTTCAAGGACGACGCCAGCGAGGTGCGCAATGGCATGGAGTGCGGTATCGGCGTCAAGAACTACACGGACGTCAAGGTCGGTGACCAGATCGAAGTCTTCGAGGTCAAGGAGATCGCCCGCACACTCTGAGTGGCGGGTGAGTCAGGGACATGGCACGGGAGTTCAGCCGCACGCAGCGGGTTGCCGATTATCTGCAGCGCGAATTGGCGACGCTGATCCAGCAGGAGCTGCGGGACCCGCGGCTCGGCATGATCAGCCTGACCAGTGTCGATGTGAGCCGCGATCTTGGCTACGCGAAGATCTACTTCACGCAGCTAGGGGTCGATACCGAGGAAGACGCGCGGGAAACCACGGACGTTCTCAACCGCGCCGGGGGATTTCTGCGCAGCCAGCTGTCGCGCGATGCCACCATGCGCAGCGTACCGAAGCTGACGTTCCGTTTTGACAGCAGTGTCGGTCGCGGTCGCGCCATGGAATCCCTGATCAGCGAAGCCAAGGCCCGCGATCGTGCGCTGGATGAGCTGCGCGGTGATGACCATGCCGACAGCGATGCTGACAACCAGGACGGGCACTAGATGGCACGAAGACGGCGTGGTCGGCCCATCGACGGCATCCTCATACTCGACAAGCCGGCGGGGCTGACCTCCAACAAGGCCCTGCAGCGTGTGAAGCACCTGTTCAATGCGTCCAAGGCGGGCCACACGGGTAGTCTCGATCCCCTGGCGACCGGCGTACTGCCGCTGTGCTTTGGTGAGGCGACCAAGCTGTCGCAGTATCTTCTGGATGCCGACAAGGTTTACGACAGCACCTTTACCCTCGGCATGGCGACAACCACCGGTGATGCAGAAGGCGAGGAGCGTTCCCGCGCGGATGCAGGTGGTATCAAGCTTGCGCAGGTCGAGCGCGCGATTGCTCCGTTCCGCGGCAGCATCGAGCAGGTTCCGTCCATGTACTCCGCCATAAAGCATGACGGGCGGCCGCTGTACGAGCTCGCCCGGCAGGGTCTCGAGGTGCCGCGCAAGGCGCGACGTATCACGGTGTACAGCTACGATATTCTCGCTTACCGCCCCGGCGCGGCGGCGGAAGTCGATGTCCGCGTGCGCTGCAGCAAGGGTACCTATATCCGCTCGCTGGCGGAGGATCTCGGGGAAAACCTGGGTTGTGGCGCCCATGTGTCGAGCCTGCGCCGGGTGCAGTCGGGGCCCTTCACGCTGGGGGACGCCGTGGGTCTGCCTGCGCTCGAGTCTCTCCATAACGGGGATGACGCCGCGGCCCTGGACAACCTTCTGCTGCCGTCCCAGCTAGCGCTGGCAGAGATGCCGCAGGTGACCCTGAGTGAGTCGGCGGGCTTCTACCTGCGCCAGGGCCAGGCGGTGCTGGTGCCAAACGCGCCCTGCGATGGTATGGTGCGCTGCTCGCTGCAGGACGGCGAGTTTCTGGGTATTGGAGAAATATTGGACGATGGGCGTGTTGCGCCGCGTCGACTGATGGTCACCACGAGGTGACGCGAACCTGTCTGTAAATCTGCGCGGACAGGCTCTTTTGCAATCGGGGTGTACAGACCGCAAGCCTGCGGCGACCCCGGCAGATTACAAGAGGATATGACAATGGCATTAACCGTTGAGAAAAAGTCGGAAATCGTACAGGAATACCAGCGCGGAGAAGGTGACACCGGATCGCCGGAAGTGCAGGTTGCTCTGCTGACGGCGAATATTGAACAGCTGCGCGATCACTTCCAGTCCCACAAGCACGACCACCACTCCCGACGCGGGCTGATCCGCATGGTGAACCAGCGTCGCAAGCTGCTGGATTACCTCAAGCGCAAAGATGCCTCGCGTTACCTTGAATTGATCAAGCGACTGGGTCTGCGTCGATAAGCGCTACCCACTCTACCGGGGCCAGGTGCCCCGGTAGTCATGTAAAGAACAGGAGAAAACAGTGAATCCAGTAACCAAGACATTCCAGTATGGCGGCCAGACCGTCACGCTGGAGACCGGGCGTATTGCCCGGCAGGCGACCGGCGCAGTGCTGGTCACGGTAGAGAATACCTCGGTACTCGTAACAGTTGTGGCGGAGAAGACCGCCCGCGCAGGACAGCCGTTCTTCCCGCTGGCGGTGCACTATACTGAGAAAACCTACTCGGTCGGCAAGATCCCCGGTGGCTTCTTCAAGCGCGAGGGACGTCCCAGCGAGAAGGAAACCCTGACCTCGCGACTGATCGACCGGCCCATACGCCCGCTGTTCCCGAATGGCTTCATGAACGAGGTGCAGGTGATCTGCACGGTGATGTCTGCTGACAAGCACATCGACCCGGACATTCCCGCGATGATCGGCACCTCGGCGGCGCTGGCGATCTCTGGCTGTCCCTTCAATGGCCCCATTGGCGGCGCGCGCGTCGGTTTTACGGAAAGTGAGGGCTACCTGCTGAATCCGACCTACGCACAGCTCAAGGACAGCAAGCTCGACATGGTGGTCGCGGGCACCTCCGACGCGGTGCTGATGGTCGAGTCCCAGGCAGCCGAGCTGACGGAAGACCAGATGCTGGGCGGTGTACTGTTTGCCCACCAGGAAATGCAGGTGGTCATCCAGGCGATCAACGAGCTGGCCGCGGAAGCGGGGAAGCCGCGCTGGGACTGGCAGCCCGTGGAAGCGGATGCCGGACTGGTCGCCTCGGTCGAGGCGCAGGCCAGGGTTGCACTGGCCGAGGCCTACAGGATAACGGACAAGGCGCAGCGCTACAGCAGGGTCGGCGAGATCCGCGAGGCGTGTGTCGCCGCACTGGCAGTGGAAGGCGGTCCGTCCGCGGACGACGTCAAGGACGTGTTCAAGGCGGTGGAGAAAACCCTGGTGCGCCAGAACATTCTCGCTGGCGAACCGCGCATTGACGGTCGCGACACGCGCACCGTGCGCCCGATTGCCTGCGAGGTGGATATCCTGCCCAAGGTACACGGCTCGGCACTGTTCACCCGCGGCGAGACCCAGGCCATCGGCGCGGTCACGCTGGGCTCCACCCGGGACGCGCAGATCATCGACGCCCTCGAGGGCG
>JAWLGG010000349.1:0-4005 GCA_041685155.1 Chromatocurvus sp. | reverse complement strand
TTCATCATTGTGCTGGGCGTGGTGCAGTTCATACCGGGCTGAATACCCGCGCAGGGCGGACGCCGGCAGGCCGGGGTTTACCCGGCCTGCCGGCGCGCAGGTTCGCTATTTGAACATCAGTTCACGCGCCAGCGTGTCACCCATGATGGTGCGCAGCGCCCCGCGCTCCATCGCCAGCTCTTCGCTCTTGTCCAGGGAGCCCACAATCTCGTTCGTCATTGACTCCCAGTATTCAAAGGGCGTGTCCAGCATGTCACCAGCGGACTTCCACTCCACTAGCAGCCAGAGATCGGGCTCTCCCTCGCGGGGGTGGACATTGGACATCAGCTTGTAGCTGACAACCTTGCCATCCTCCTTCATCTTTTCCATCTGGCTGCGCCACAGGCCGCCGATGTCCTCGACGTAGGCATCGAACTTGGTCGGCATGGTCTTCACACCGGTGATCTGCCAGTAGCTTCCCATTTCGTAGTCTTCCTGTGCCTGTGCCACGAAGGGCAGAAGCAGCAGCATTACGGCGATGCACTTTTTCATGAAGTTTCCTTTTTTTCGCGATCGTTGCTGTGATGGTTGAGTGTGTGATGCATGCCGGCAGGTGGTGCCGGCTCAGCTAACCATAGACCAGAAGCCGGGCAGCGCAAGGAGTATTTTGGTGCGCCCGGGAGAGCACAGCTTCGCCACATGCGCGGTGCTACACTGCGCACATGCCAGCGCTGCCCTACACCGAGCTTATCGCCGTTGCCGTCGTCATGGTCTATACCATCGCGATTGTCTCGGCGATAGAGGCGGTGATGACCGTGCGCACGGCACAGGGTGCGATCGCCTGGACGATATCCCTGCTCACCCTGCCCTACCTTGCTGTTCCGCTGTACCTGATTTTCGGACGCAACCGCTTTGACGGCTACCTCGAACAGCGCAGCGAGATCGAGGCCCAGACCGAGGCCCTCTCTGAGGAAACACTGGAAGCCATCGGACGGCATACACGTCATGGCGACCCGGCGTTTCCCATCTATGGCAGCCTCGCCCGGCTGGCGCGCCTGCCCGCGACAGGGGGCAACGAAGTCAGGCTGCTGATCAACGGCCACGCCACCTTTGCCAGCATCATGGAGGGCCTGGAAAGCGCGAAGAACTATATCCTTTTCCAGTTCTATATCATCCGCGATGACAACCTCGGCGCGCGCATCGGCGAAATCCTGTCGCGCAAGGCGAGCGCCGGCGTGCGCGTCTTCCTTCTCTACGACGAGATAGGCAGCCCGCGCTTCACGCGCACCGGTCTGTACCGCCGCATGCAGCGCGCCGGCGTGCGCAGCGCCGCCTTCAACAGCACCCAGGGGCGTCGCAACCGGCTGCAGCTGAATTTCCGCAATCACCGCAAGATCGTTGTCGTCGACGGGCGCACGGCATGGGTGGGCGGGCACAATATCGGTGACGAATACCTGGGGCTGGGGCGGCGCGGGGCGTGGCGGGACACCCATCTGCGGCTGCGCGGGCCCGCGGTCATGAGCACCGAGCTGGCCTTCGCCACCGACTGGCGCTGGGCGACGCGCCTGCCGGTGGACGTCAACTGGGAATTCCACGACGAGCGGGCCGGCGACTGCAACGTTCTGATCTTCCCCTCGGACCCCGCCAGCGAGTTCGAGGAGGCCGGACTGATGTACCACGAGGTAATCAGCTCGGCGCGCCAGCGCATCTGGATCGCGAGCCCCTACTTCGTGCCGGACCGGGGCATTGTCTCGGCGCTGCAGCTGGCGGCGCTGCGCGGCGTGGATGTGCGGGTCATGATTCCAGACCGCCCCGACGGCCCGGTGGTGGGCATGGCCAACTGGGCCTTCACCCGGGAGCTGCTGCCCGCCGGCGTAAACGTCTACCGCTACCGTCAGGGCTTCCTGCACCAGAAAGTGTTTCTCATGGACGATTGTCTTGCCGGGGTGGGCACCGCGAATTTCGACAACCGCTCGTTCCGGCTGAATTTCGAGATCACCGCCCTGGTGGAGAACCCGGACTTCTGCGCCCGGATAGAGACCATGCTGAAAGAGGATTTCGAGCAGTCGAATCGCGTCGTCGCACAGGACCTGCGCGACAAGCCGTTCTGGTTTCCCTTCGCGATGGGCGCCGCCCGCCTGATGTCACCGGTGCTCTGACTCCAGCGCACGATACGGGTGGGCAGCGCGCCCGCGTCGGACATACTCAGCTGTCTGACGCGGGACTGCTGTGCCGCGGCGGCCAGGCGCGACGATCAATATCGAGATCCTCGAACGCGTCCGGGTCGAACAGCGGGTCATCCCCCGCCGCCACCTGCCGGTCATAGTCGCGCAGCAGACGGATACCCAGCCGGTACATGCACACCAGGCCGAACAGGTTGACCAGGCCCAGCAGCCCCATGGTCAGGTCGGCAAAGCCGAACACCGTACCCAGATCCTGCGCCGAGCCCCAGAACACCAGCCCGAGAACCGCAAGCCGGTAGGGATTGATCAGCCAGGGGTTGTTGTCACTGAAATAGCTGAGGCTGTTTTCACCCAGGTAGTAGTTGTACATGATAGAACTGAAGGCAAACAGCGCCAGGGCGATGCTGACATAGCTGCCGCCCCAGGCACCAAAGTGGCTGGCCATGGCCCCCTGGGTGAGCGCGACACCGGACACCGACGTGTCGCCCGGCTGGTACAGGTCCGAGAGCAGGATAATCAGTGCCGTACACGTGCACATCACGAGCGTGTCGATAAATACGCTGAACGACTGCACCATGCCCTGGTTGACGGGGTGTGGGACGTGCGCCACGGCGGCGACATTCGGCGCACTGCCAAGGCCCGCCTCATTGCTGAACAGGCCGCGCTTGACGCCCTGCATCAGCGCCACGCCAAGGCCACCGCCGATGGCCGGCTCGAGCCCGAAGGCGCTCTTCACGATCAGGGCCAGCGCTGCGGGGACTTCAGGAAGATTGAGCCCGATAACGGCAAGCGCGGCGGTTAAATAGCTGCCCGCCATGATGGGGACGATCACTTCGGAGACAACGGCAATACGCTGGATGCCGCCAAAGATCGTGAAGCCCAGCAGCACGACCATCACCACGCCGGTCATCCAGGTGGATGCGCCAAAGGAGGCCTCGAGGGAGGTTGCGACCACGTAGGACTGCACGGCGTTGAAGCCGAGTCCGAAGGTAATCAGCAGCAGGATGGAATAGACCACCGCCAGGCCGCGCTGGCGGATGCCGTGGGTCAGGTAGTAGGCCGGTCCGCCACGATAGCTGCCGTCCGGCTCATAGCGCTTGAACAGCTGCGCCAGGGAGCACTCGAAGAAGCTGGTGGCCATGCCCATCAGGCCGATCAGCCACATCCAGAAAATCGCACCGGGACCTCCCAGGGTAATGGCGACGGCAACGCCCGCAATATTGCCTGCACCGACCCGCCCGGCAACGCTCACCACCAGCGCCTGGAACGAGCTGACGCGTCCCTTTTCGTGGTGCATCGCACCGCCCAGCACCGCAAACATGCGCCCGAAATAGCGGAACTGCACGAAGCGCGACGTCACCGTGAACAGCAGCCCGACCGCGATGAGCACGATCATGAGGACCTGGCCCCAGAGAAAGTCGTTGACTGCTGCCAGCATGTGCTGCCTCCTGCCGCCTGATGAGCCTGGTGGTCCTTTCGGTCAGTCCGGTAATACTCAGCCGCGCACGCCCATGACAAAAATCACCAGCAGCGCCGGAGGCACCACAAAGCGGATCAGGAAAAACCAGATCCCGAAGGCCGCAGCGGGCATGGCGGACAATTCATCCCGGGACTCGGGCTTGAGCATCACCCAGCCGACAAATACCGCAATGAACAGGCCGCCCAGGGGCAGCAGGATCTGGTTGGAAAAGAAATCCATGCTGTCGTTGAAGTTGTGACCACCGATGCGGATACCGTCGAGCACGTTGTAGGACAGGATGCTGATGACGCTGAGCACGGCAATACTGCCTACCACCAGAAGCGCGCTGCGATGGCGCGGTATCCCGTACTTTTCCTCGATCCA
>JAWLGG010000348.1:0-4013 GCA_041685155.1 Chromatocurvus sp. | reverse complement strand
ACATCGGCAGTGCGCACGGCGACCTGGCTTTCAGCCCTTCTCCGCGCATCAACCTGGCGGTTGCGGCCATGACCAACCGCAGCGACTGCACGCGCTTCAGCTCGGGCGCAGACAGCTGCCGCTCACTGCCCCGATTCATTGCCAGCGACCAGGCGCTGGACGGGCAATTCGACGTCGGGCAGGCCATGGCTGAAGTGCGCCTGCACTGGAATGGCTTCTCGCTTGAGGGTGAGCTCAATCGCAAACAGGTGACCGACCGCCTCCTCGACACCGATGACCAGCGTCGCCGCACCACCTTGCAGGGCGGCTTCATCCAGGCCGGCCTGCTGCCCCATGGCCTGTTCCCCGCGGTGCCCCCGCAGCTGGAGTTCGGCCTGCGCTATGCCAGCGTCGACCAGGATGATTTTCGTGGCAATGACGATGTCGAGGAAATCACCGGGGTCGCCAACTGGTTCATCGACGGTCACGATAACAAGCTGTCACTGGAGTTCAGCCGCATCGACCTTGAAGACCCGGTGCTGCAGATGGACGGCACGGAAAACCGCCTGCGACTGCAGTGGGACGTTCGCTTCTAGAAACCGGCATGGCATGGCTATACTGGCGCTTTCCTGGTCCCGGAGTCCCGATACATGAAATTCCTGTCATTCAAGGTCCTGGCGCTGACGGCGCTGCTGCTGGCACAGGCCAGTGCCGCGCTGGCGCAGAGCGCGCCGGCCATGGACCGTATCAAGATCGCCACCGTTGGTGCCGCCGATGCACTCGGTACCGCCACCCTGTATGAAAAGTGGCTGGACTACGACATTGTCGAGACCGGCAGCGTAACGGCGGAGCTTGCCGCCAGCTGGAGCGCACCGGCCATGGCCGGTCGCCCGTATGCGCTGCTGCAGGGAAAAAGCGGCGACGATGTCTATCTGCGCACGGTGGAGGTTGTCGTGGCGCCGGATTATCGCGCCATGACCACCCCGGGCTGGAACGCCATCGAGATGATTGTGGAGAGCCCTGAAGACCTTCACGGGCGCCTGCAGGACAGCCCACTGCAGCACGTCGGCGGCCCCGCCTACCTCGGCGGCGACTTTCCGACCATCCTGGCAACCCAGTACAAGGGGCCATCGGAGGAGCTGTTCTACCTGACCACCGAGACGGGGGATCGCGACAGTTCGCCGCTGCTGCGCCCGCGGGCGGAGGTGGATCGCCCCTTCATCATGGTCGTTGCCGGGCACGACGCGAGGGCACTCACTGACTTCTACGTCGATACCCTCGGTGGCACGGAGGGGTTCTTTATCGAGAGCCCGATCCCGATCATCGCCCGTGCACAGGGCCTTGATACCGCGCACCCGTTTCCGATGGGTTTCGTGCAGCTGCGGGAATTCAGCAACGCCATAGAAGTGGATGGCTACCCGTCGTCTGCCGCAGAACGCCCCGTCGCAGAGGGTGAGCTGCCGCCCGGCGTGGCCATGGCGAGCTTCAGCGTTCCCGACCTCGATGCCTTCGATCCCGCCCTGTTCCTGGCGCCGCCGGCGCGCCACGGGGGAATCGCCTACGGCAAGGGGCGCAGCGCCACGCTGGTCGGGCCCGCGGGGGAGTTGATCGAGCTGATCGAGGAGGCGCGCCCCGCTACTGCAGAGTGAACATCGGCTCCGGGTTCACGCCCAGGGCGCGCAGCTGCCGCTCAAGCAGGGGATTGCGGGTCTCAAGCCACTTCTCGTACAGCGTGAGAATGTCTTCATTGCTCTGCGCGGCGTCGCTGGCGCAGGCCTGTGCCACGAGCTCGAGCATGCTGGCGAAGGCCACGGACAGCTCGGCGAAGACATGGCGCCCGTGCCGAGCGTTTTCGGCGAGATAGTCATAGGCGCCACCGCCCATGCCGATGAAATAATCCTGACGGATGCCCCGGCGCTCGTAGCGCTGGGGAAACAGCGCCCCCAGGAACAGCGCCATGTCACCCAGCTGCTGCAGCAGCAGACAGCGTTCGCGATCGTCCCGCGCCTCGGTCGCATCGCCATAGAGCAGGGCCAGGGGCCTGAGACCGTAGCGCCCCGCCTCCCAGGAAAAGAAGTCCTCGGAACGTCCGAAACGGTCAAGCAGCTGGCTCAGGTACCAGCAGGTATCCTCCTGCGGCGGGGGATCGACGGCCTTCGCGCAATCCTCCAGGCGCCGCTGGAAATACGCGGCGAGAGACGGTTCCGACACTGACAACCGGGCATCCTGATCCTGCATGCCATTCCCTTCTGGCCTTGCCTTCAGGTCCCAATATAAGGAAAAGCGGGTGGCGCTCAAACCCTCCGGCCACCGCCCGCGCAGCACCCATCACCCTTTCCGCCCCGGGGCCAGCCTGACGCACCCCGAACCACCCGGTTACGGCCGGGAGGAAACCACAACAGTCCAGCCCCCTGCTCCCACCCGGCATGGATGACTTCTATGAGTCTGGCACTCTCCCCGGGCGCGCCCTCCCGGGGCATTACCGCCGAGCGCGAGCCGTTGATCAGCGCTCCTGCGCTCCCTTACCGAACATGACGTTGAAGGTTTCCTCGGTCGGATTGCCGATCTTCATGTCGTCCTGGAGCACGGCAATACCGCGCTGTACCGCCGGCCGCCCGGCAATGTCGGTATTCCAGCGCCTGACATTCGGATAGTCGTCCAGGTCGATGCGATGCATCTCCACCTGCTTCGGCATGGTCCAGGGGAAGGTCGCGATATCGGCGAGGGAGTAGCGCTCCCCCGCCAGATACGGCACCTGCGCCAGCCGGCGGTCGAGCACGCCATACAGCTGCCGGGTAATGCGGTGGTAGCGCTCGCGGGCGTGAGGGACATCTTCCGGGCAATAACCGTGAAAATAGCCGTTCTGCCCGAACATGGGGCCGACGTTGGACATCTGGAACATCAGCCACTGCAGCATGTCGTAGCGCTCCTGGCTGTCCTCGGGCCAAAGCCGACCGGTCTTCTCCGCCAGGTACATGAGAATCGCCCCGGATTCGAACACGCTGTAGGGGCGCCCCCCGGGGCCGTCGTCGTCGACGATTGCCGGAATCCGGTTGTTGGGGCTGATCGCAATGAATTGGTCGTTGTGCTGCTCCCCCTTAAGGATATTCACGGGGTGGGTCTCGTAAGCGACCTCCACCTCCTCCAGCATGATCGCCGTCTTGTGCCCGTTGGGGGTTGGCCAGTAGTAGTGGTGGATCATGCCTGTAACCCCTGTGCCGCCAGGACTTCATCGACATTCCTGCGCAGGAATTCCGCGGAGGTGTCACCCTCGAAGGGCACGTTGTAGTGCGCTGTGACCGATGGCCGCTGAATCGACTCCTCCCACCAGCGGCGCAGGTTGGGCCGGTTATCGAAGCAGTCGAAGTCGGGGTACAGCGGATCCCTGGCCTCGTAGAACCTGACGCGAAAATCCATGTAGCTGATTGCGTGCAACATGGAGGCCTGCCCGATATCAAAGGCCGGAAAGCCCTTCTCGCAGGAGCGCTCCAGGCTGTCGAGGCCGCGGATCATCTTGGGCCATATCCACTCGAAGACGCTGATGCGCTGTTCCTCCTGCGGCTGCCAGCCTTCCATGGCCAGCATGACCGTCGATTCGAAGATCGTATCGCCCAGGGCCAGCCGGGTCAGTGCATCCCAGCGCGCCTGGCCCGCAGCAGGGTACAGCCGCTGTCCCGATACAGCCATGCTGTCCAGGCACTCGGCGATGGCCTGGCTGCCATACACGACCTGCCCGTCGTCCAGCGCGAGCGTCGGCACTTTATCCAGCGGGTTCAACGCGGCGATGGAATAGCGGTTGCCCTGGTCCTCCCCGTCGAGATTCTTGTAGGGAAAGGTCGGGACGAAGGTTATCCGGTCCCAGAGGCCCGCCTCATGGGCGGTGACAAGTACCTTGTGGATGAAGGTGTGAAAAGGCGAATAGAACAGTTTCATCAGGGCTCCTTCTGGTCTGCTTTCGCGGCTGAAATAAAACAATTAGCTTTATTTTATCCGGGCGTGTCAAACATTTTATTTTGTAATATCATCGTTCCGAA
>JAWLGG010000347.1:0-4015 GCA_041685155.1 Chromatocurvus sp. | reverse complement strand
CTCCATGGCGTTTGCCCAGCGCCTCCTGCAGCGCACCTGCCTGATCCCGGGTGTGCAGCAGCAGTGGCGATCCTTCGTCTTCCCAGACGGTAGCGTAGGCCTCTGCTGAGCGCGCCGGGCGCACATTGAGAATGATCACGTTGAGAATGAACCACCACAGCAGGCGCGGGACCTCCACAACGCGGGGATCGGACAGGAACTGCTTGAGATAGGGCTTGAGGGCCTTTTTCTCGGGGGCTTCCGGCGTGCCGAGATTGGTGATCAGGACGCCGATGCGCGGTGTCTGCGCATGGTCAAATCCCGGGGATCCCTTGTATTTCATAATGGCGCCAGTCTACGTCCCTGATAGTTGCTGCGTTGTCGGCATGATGCCGGTGCCAGCGTTTTCGTCGCACCACCAAGGTACGGATGATGCGTGCCTGCGGATGGTTTTCAGCGGTCACAGTGTTAAGGTACCGGACTGAAAAACAACCGCGGAGGATACCATATGCAGCGCCCATTGATCGCATTGACCCTTTCTGCCTGCGTTGCACTGGCGGGTCCCGCCCGGGCCGCAGAGGGTGACGACGCCATGCTCGCCTATCTGGACCGCACGGCCGACCGCTACGGTTTACTCGCGCGCGCCATCTGGGAAGAGGCGGAGGTCGGGTATCAGGAGCATGACAGCTCCCGGCTGCTGCAGGACGCCCTGGCCGAGTCGGGTTTCGCGATTGAAACCGGCGTTGCCGATATCCCGACGGCGTTTATTGCCAGCTATGGTGAGGGCGGCCCGGTGATCGCGCTACTGGCGGAGTTCGATGCCCTGCCCGGCATCTCCCAGTCCGACGCTCCGGTGCGCGAGCCGCGCGAGGATGTGCACGCCGGGCACGCCTGCGGCCATCACCTGTTCGGCGCCGGTTCCGTGGCGGCGGCGGTCGCCGTCAAGCGGTGGCTCGATGAGAACGACGTGCCGGGCACGGTGCGGCTGTACGGAACACCGGCAGAGGAGGGTGGCTCGGGCAAAGTGTACATGGTGCGTGCAGGCCTGTTCGACGATGTCGATGCGGTGCTTTCCTGGCATCCGGCCGACCGCAACTCGGCCAACCCCGCCACCTCCCTGGCCAACAAATCGGCAAAGTTCCGCTATCGCGGCGTTTCCTCCCACGCGGCGGTGGCGCCCGAGCGGGGCCGCTCAAGCCTGGATGCGGTCGAGGCGATGAACTATATGGTCAACATGATGCGTGAGCACGTGCCGCAGGAAGCCCGTATTCACTACGTGATCACCCGCGGCGGCTCGGCGCCCAATGTGGTGCCGGATGACGCCGAGGTTTTCTACTACGTCCGCCATCCCCAGCGCGATGTGCTGCAGGGCCTGTGGGAGCGTGTGATGAACACGGCCGAGGCCGCGGCGCTGGGTACGGGCACCGAGCTGGAGTACGAAATCATCCACGGCAATTTCAACAAGCTGCCGAATGAGACCCTGTCGACCATCATGCACGCGAACCTGACCCGCGTCGGCGGCTTCAGCTACAGCGAGGAAGAGGCGGCGTTTGCCAGCAAGCTGCGCGAGAGCCTCGAGGGCGCCGAGGCCCTGGCAGGCGCGGAGTCCCGTATCGAGCCCATGCAGTTCGAGCAGAGCATGGGCTCGACCGACGTGGGCGATGTCAGCTGGATGGCGCCGACCACCGAGATGCGCGCGGCGACCTGGGTGCCCGGCACAGCGCCTCACTCCTGGCAGGCGATCGCCGGCGGCGGCACCAGCATCGGCACCAGGGGCATGCTGGTGGCGGCCAAGACCCTGGCGCTGACGGCCGCTGAGCTGTATGAGTCGCCCGATGCGCTGAAGGCGGCGCGCGAGGAATTTGTCGATCGCCGGGGCGAGGACTTCGAGTACACGCCGCTGCTGGGCGACCGCGATCCGCCGCTGGACTATCGCAAGTAGCCGGGGATTCATCAATCAGTCACAGTCCTTGTGTAGGGTCGGCGACTTCCCAATACGATGAGGCGACAGGCGATGTATTCGAGACGGGATTTTCTGCGGGTTTCCTCTGTGCTCGGGGGCGGCGTGGTGCTGTCAACCGCACTTACGGGCCGCGCGACTGCCGCCCAGCCCGAGACCCTGTCGGCAGCGACCTTTGCCCATGGCGTCGCCAGCGGCGATCCGCTGTCCGATGGTGTGATGCTGTGGACCCGGGCCACGCCAGAGGGCGCGCCGCCCCGGCTGGCGCTCGCCTGGGAACTGTCGGCAGACGAGAACTTTGGCCGCGTACTGCGCAGCGGCACGGTGCAGGCAGAGGCCTCCCGTGATTACACGGTAAAGGTAGATGTGCGCGAGCTGCAGCCCGGCGGCACCTACTATTACCGCTTCAGGTCCGCGACCGGGCAGAGCAGCAGCGGTCGCACGAAGACGCTGCCGACGGCCGGGGTCGCCGCCGTCAGGCTTGCGGTGATGTCCTGTTCCAACTATCCGGCGGGCTACTTCCATGCCTACCGGGAGGCGAGCCGTATCGAGAACCTGGATGCCTTCGTGCATCTCGGTGACTACATCTACGAGTACGGTGCCGGCGGTTACGCCAGCGAACGTGCGGAGGCGCTCGGTCGGCTGTATCCCGAGGACAACGACGGCGAGCTCTACTCCCTCACGGACTACCGCCGTCGCTATGCCCTGTACCGCAGCGACGCCGATCTGCAGGCGATGCACGCGGCAGCGCCCTGCATCGCTGTCTGGGACGATCACGAGGTGGCCAACGACGCCTGGCGCGATGGCGCCGAGAACCACTCCGCCGATGAGGGTGACTTTGCCGCGCGCAAGCTGGCGGCCCTGCAGGCCTGGTACGAGTGGCTGCCGGTGCGACCCCCGGCCGGGGAGCAGAGTGAGCAGATCTATCGCAGTTTCGACTTCGGCGGTCTGCTGGCGCTGCACATGCTTGATACGCGGATCATTGCCAGGGACAGACAGCTCGACTACGCCGATTAACGCGATCCCCAGAGCGGGCAGATGGACGCCGAGGGCTTTGCCGCCGATCTGTCCCGTGCCGACCGTTCCCTCCTCGGTGACAGTCAGCTGGCCTGGCTGGGTGCGCAGCTCGCGGGCTCCGAGGCTCCGTGGCAGCTCCTCGGGCAGCAGGTGCTGATGGGGCGCATGCTGATGCCGGCCGACGTCCTCGCCGCCGAGGCCTACCGCGATATTCCCCCGCGCCTGGAGGAGCTGGTCGTGCTCAAGTCGCGGCTGCAGGCGGGCGAGGCGATCAGTCCGGAGGCGCGCGCCCGGCTACAGCGGGTTACCCCCTACAACCTCGACGCCTGGGACGGCTATCCGGCAGAGCGGGAAAAGCTGTACGCCCTGGCGCAGCGCGTCGGCAAGCGCCTTGTCAGCCTCGCGGGCGATACACACAATGCCTGGTATAGCGAGCTCACCGATCGCAAGGGCAATGCCGTCGGCATTGAACTGGCCACCTCCAGCGTCACCTCGCCGGGCATGGAAACCTATTTCCAGATGGACAGCGCGAGCGCCGAGCGCCTCGCCCAGGGCCTGACTCTGCTGATCGACGATCTGCAGTACTGCAACCTGCACCAGCGCGGCTACCTGACGGTGACCGCGACAGCCACTGAACTGCAGGCGCAGTGGACGTTTCTCGACAGCGTGCATACGCGCGACTACCGTGTCGCGGGTGTGCACAGGGAGCAGTTCAGCGCCTGAGGCGCATGGGCACATTCCGGTAACGGACGTCAGGGTCGCGCCAGTCCGTTACGGGAAACCCAGGAGTGAATGGCCGGCAGCGGTCAGCTGCCGAATCCCACATCCAGCTGTATCCCCCAGAACAGCGGCGGGCCGGCGACAAACGTCGGGTTGCCGAATGAGCCGCCCGTGTTGCCGGCGTCCACCAGGTATTCCTCGTCGAGCAGGTTGTTGGCGAACAGGCTCACTTCCCACCCGGCATTGCGATTGGCGATACCCAGGCGAAGATTCACCAGGCTGTAGGCATCCTCGCTGATGTCGAGTCCCGCCACCGGTGCATTCTCCGGTTCGAAGAAC
>JAWLGG010000346.1:0-4049 GCA_041685155.1 Chromatocurvus sp. | reverse complement strand
GCATAGTGCACTCACTGCTGATGTCGCTCTTAGCAAGGCGCGTAGCCTGGACAGCGTATGGTGAATCTCCGCAGAAACTCTCGCCTGAAACTCTCAGCTGAACATACATGAACGTACACGGCGGAACGTCCAGTACCTTGCCTGGTTAACCTGCATCTCTTAACGATTCCGCGATAACCTCCGGGTGTTTGAAGGCGATGCCAATGAGCGCCTTGGCGGCTCCCGAAGGGCTACGCCGCCCCTGCTCCCACTCTTGCAAAGTACGCGCTGAAATATGCAGCGCCTGAGCGAATTGAGTTTGCGAAAGACCGGTTTTAAGACGAGCTGCTGCGACCTCATTGGGCGCGATCTGTGTTGCACGTGAGGCATTTCCGGCTTTCATTTCACGGATAGACTGCAAGAGCTTTTCTCCTAACTCTTCTCCCGTCATGGATTTTCGCTCAGTCATTTTCGATAGCCTCTCGGATCGATTTGAGTAAATGAGGGGGAATATTGCCGCGAACACTTTTTGCGTAAATCACCAGCAACCATAACTCACCGCTTTTCAGTCGAGTGAAGTAGATGACTCTTAAGCCACCACTTTTTCCGACACCCTGTCGTCGCCAACGCACTTTCCGGCAGCCGCCGCTGCCAGGAATGACATCGCCAGCCTCGGGATGGGTAGCCAGCCAAGCGCAGAACGCACCTCGATCCTCCTCCGACCAGAGCTCCTTTGCATCCAAAGTGAACGTGGGGGTCTCTACGATCGTGTACATGCAGGAAAAATACGTCAATGACGTACACCTGTCAATGCGGGAATTCTGAAGACTAATAGCGAATCAACCCGTCCGGGGCGCCTAATGTCAACAGGGTTGATTCGGACACCAAAGCCAACAGCAGGTTTGAATCCGCAATCGAAAACGGTCATTCGGCAAGTATGTTCTCGTGCGTCGGCTTTTTGCCAAATGGTCGCTCGCTCATCCAATGCCCTGGAATGCTTCAAGAAGTTCTTCCTAGGTCTCCTCCCCGGCCAGGTGCAAAAGGAGGCGGATACGCCGGAAAATTCGTCCTGGGCTACACCTGTGTTGACAGGCAACCGCCTTCTGGCGACCGGACCCGTTTCGAAAACCTGATCACCCGCACCCACCTCACCGATGGCCTCCGCGACAACCCTCAATAACCGCCCGCGGCGGTCTGTCGGAATTCTTTACAGCAAATTCCGCTCTCTCCCGTGCGGGCGTAGTGTCTCCAGAAGGCGGTTTCGGCTTGAAGCAGGGACTTGTGCCTGCTTCCCACTACGCGTCGGGCATCCGCCAGGGCGGAAAGACCCGTACTGCCAGCTCTGCCCCGTTCTTGTCCGCGAGGTCGTAGCCGCGGCTGGCGAAGCTGCTGCTATCATTGGGATACACATAATGGTTCGCGATTGGCAAGCGGGATCTCCGGTGTGGCCAGTCCCCAGCATTCGCGGCAGTGCCGGCCGCTATCAGTGCGCACAGGGCGACCATCGCCGACGCGTTCGTGGACCGGCTACTGCACGGCTCGCATCGGCTGAAGCTGGCCGGCTAGTCGATACCCGAGGGCAGGCCGAATTGAGGGAACGTGACCGCCAAGTGAACCGCGTGGCCCACTAGGCGACGCTTCGATCATCCCTGCTGAAAGGCTCGCTTATAAACTCATCGGGTGGCGTGCACCTCTCGCCTCGCTCCGAGGCCCAAAAAACCCCCTGCACCTGACTCACCCCCCGCTCACGGGCGCGAATAGCGAGGCGCCGAGCAAGATCCTCGCCATAGTTGTTAACCGAATAACTTACAGATTCATGCTGCCCGCTTTCGGTTGGCCAGTGTGCCTCCCAGTACCAAAGCTCCTTCTCTCGGCCGTCGGCGAGGCAATACTTCTTTGCGTATCGGTAAACACCAGTTATTCCTGACTTATTGTTGCGACGACGGACATTTGCGAATTCCTTGCGAGTCAGGGGCGGGTATTGTTCCAGCAATTGGTCCCTGTATTTTCTCGCCGCAGCCAGGGCGTCCGGTTTACCTCCATATTTTTTATCCGGGAAGTTCTTAACAAGCGCCTTGCCGCGACGCCGCAGACTTACGCGCCAGGCATGGGTGCGGTGAGAATCATCATCGATGCGTGAAATCCCGTACATAGCTGGGCTTTTACTCGTCATCGGGCCGCCTTCGATAATCTACAGATCGTTCGGGGATGTAACCTCAACCAGAAATTCGACGTTCGCATCTATTGTTTACAGACCAATGACAGACTTGCGATATTTTTATGAACGTGTAACCAGCGATGAAGTGGTGCGTCAGCTGACGTCGCTCAGCACGGCTGTGCGCCTGAGAGGCCACAGCTTGTTCATCATCGGTGTGAGCGCCAACAATATGCGGCCACCACCACTTGCGGAATGACCGCGGCTTTTACCAAGAACTGCGCGGTATTCAGCGCCAACAATTGCTGCGCGGTTATCGCATCAGGCCAATAACCCGCATCAAAGCCGAAAAAACCGAGGCTGCAGGGCTGGCCCAGATTTCCAGGTCGATTTGCAGCTCGCACAGAACTACCAGTGAAAACAGGCGCCAATTTGAGAATGCGATTATAACGCGTGAATGGAGTCGCTGTTCACTCAACGTAAACACAGCTCCTTGATCACTATGCTGAACTCCGTTGAAGTGAGCACGACGAACCGAATTGTGCCGAGAGCGGCCACATCAGAATTGATGGAGGCACTTCATTGATACCAATGGATCGCGATCTTATTCAGGCGCCGCGGCAAATCGATACGTCGACTACGCAGTCCCGTACTTTCAAAATCATCTCTCGTCAATGTGTTCATGACCCCAGCGCCGCAACTTCCTGCAAATATCGGAACCGATGATGGCGCGCAGCCAAAGGCGACCATAATCATTCGCTGACGCGCCCATGTCAGCTGGCCCCGTTTGCTATCTCTGCCAGTGCCGTTAATCTAGAGGGTTCAAAAGCAATCAGCAGGTGGAGGGCATCGACCACAGTGGCGCGCGCAGCGGGGAAGGCACGGGGAGTACTCGGCGAGATAGATGAACACCTGCTGGGTGAAGGGACACACATGGAAATCTGGCGCGCCCTGGGCGCCCACGTGCTGGAACACAAGGGCGAACGCGGCACCCACTTCGCCGTGTGGGCACCGAATGCACGACACGTCAGCGTTGTCGGCGATTTCAACCACTGGAATGCGGGCAGCCATCCCCTGCAGAGCCTTGGCGCCACCGGCGTGTGGGAGACCTTCATCCCCGGCATCGGCGAGGGCGCGACCTACATGTACGAGATCACGGGCTGCGACGGTATCGTTCGGCGCAAGGCGGACCCGGTAGGCTTCGGCGCCCAGCACCCGCCCGAGCAAGCCTCTATCGTCCGTGACATCGACGGTTACGGCTGGCGGGACAAGGACTGGATGGCCAGCCGCGGCGCGCGCAACCGCCGCGATGCGCCGATGAGCGTCTACGAGGTGCATCTCGGGTCCTGGCGCCGGCGTGCCGCCGAAGACCACCGCATGTTGTCCTACTGCGAGGCCGCTGTGGAACTGGTGGATTACGTCCGCGACCTCGGCTTCACGCATATTGAGTTCATGCCCCTGTCCGAGCACCCCTTCGACGGTTCCTGGGGCTACCAGCCCGTCGGCCTGTTCGCCCCGACTATCCGCCACGGACCGGCGCACGAGTTTCGCGACCTGGTTGACGCCGCACACCAGGCTGGCCTTGGCGTTATTCTCGACTGGGTGCCGGGTCACTTTCCCTCGGACGCGCACGGCCTGGCCCGGTTCGATGGCACGGCGCTGTACGAGCACGCCGACCCGCGGGAGGGCTACCACCCGGACTGGAATACCCTCATCTACAACTACGGGCGTTCCGAGGTCAGTAACTTTCTGCTGGCGAACGCGCTGTACTGGATGCGCGAATACCATATCGACGGCCTGCGCGTGGACGCCGTGGCCTCCATGCTCTACCGCGATTACTCACGCAAGGAAGGTCAATGGGTACCCAACGTCCACGGCGGTCGGGAGAACCTGGAGGCGATCGAGTTCCTGCGTC
>JAWLGG010000345.1:0-4053 GCA_041685155.1 Chromatocurvus sp. | reverse complement strand
TGTATGCACGCCGACCGCCACTGGTGGCGGACTGCAGCGTATTGGCCGCCGTGCTGTTCGACGAGCCCGAGCGTGAATCGGCAACGGCGGCCTTGTCGGGCAAGGCGCTGTTCGCGCCGGACCTGATCGATCACGAAATGGCGAGTGTTGCCCTCAAGAAAGCGCGCGCGGGTCTTTTAGAGGTGGCCGAACAGGGGCTGTCCGACCTATCGCGCTTGATTCTCTCGCGCAAACGAATCGACCCCGTCCAGCAGTGGGCCGTGGCGCGGGCTCATGATCTAACGGCTTATGACGCGGCCTATCTACAGCTGGCGATGCAGTTGCAGGCACCGCTGGCAACCTTCGATCAGTGGCTGGGGCAAAAGGCCAACCAGGTGTTGTCCGGCTGAGAAAGCGCTGTCGGACTGGGCCTCATCAGGGCGCAATCAGAGCGCAAGGGCCAGATGTCTCGGGTGCTCAAGGAATGCCTTGCCGAGCGGCGCGCTGCGGCGCTATCTCGAATGCGGCATCCTCGCGCACGGCTTCGCCCGCCCGTGTTGCGGCGAATGCGGCCACGACTGCCTGATCGCCTTCTCGTGCAAGGGCCGCGGCGCTCACGCTGGCCTGATTTGCGCGTTGACCGAGTCCACGCGGCGGGGGAATATCTTGAAGGAGACGGTTGGATTTCCTATCCGTAGAAGACTGATGCTTGTAGTCGGCACGAAGCTGAGCGTCACCGGATGGTCGAGCTCTGCGCGCACCGCCGCCGGGTGTCGGATTGCCTTGGCGACGTACAATGTGGCCACCGCGGAGAACACTGTGGTAACAACCAACGTGAGCACGTCGGCGATGATCGCTGGAGCCTGCAGGGTTGCAGCGGTCTGCTACCACACTAGGGTGAGCCCGAAAAGCCCCATGACCATTGCGAAGAAGGCGACCGGAAAATGGGCAAGGCGCGATGTGTATGTCATGGCGTCAACGGGGGCTTCGCAGAAACAGTTGCAGTGGTGGATAGACCAGCAGCGCCACGCCCAGGCCGATCCCGGCTCCGGCGCCGGCAACTGCAAGGACGTCCACGGTGCTGCGAAGGTCGGCAAGGCTTGCCTGGGTCCAGACAGGTAGAAGAAGTGCCCCGCTCAGCCCAGCCAGCCCACCCAGTGCGAACGCGGCACGCATCGCAGCCCGAACTCGAAGCCGGCGCCGCCACGTCAGAACCAGCGCCACGAATGCCAGCTCCGCCGCTGCGACAACGGCAAGCGGAATCAATACCGGTCGGATGAACTCCAGAAGCACGAAAAGGATGCCGAGCGGTGAGAATTCCATGATCGAGCCCTCCGAGGATAGACGGCGCTTAGACGCGGCCGCGAAGCATGGCGTTGTACGCCGCATGCAGCATTCGATGCTTCAGGAACCACGGCAGCCACTGCGGCTGAAACGGGTCAATGAACGGGAATGAGGGCGTTATGTTCATGTCGAAGTCGAATTCCACAAGCATCGCCTGGCCCCGTTCCGTGATGAGTGGGCAGGAGGTGTAGCCATTCCAACCGGCCGGGAGCTCTCGACCCTGGATTGCCGCCACCAGATTCTGCGCAACGACAGGCGACTGCGCCTTTACGCTCGCCGCGGTCTTGCCGATGGGCGTACCCACCACGTCACCGGCACCGAACACGTTGGGGTAGCGCGGATGCTGGAGGGTATGCCGATCCACCTCGAGCCAGCCGCGGAAGGGGCCTTCCGCCCAGGCGAGGTCGCTCGTGCGGACAACTTCCGGTGCGGACATGGGCGGGACCACGTGGATGAAGTCGTAGTCGAGGGTGCGTGGGCCGTCCGGTGTCGCGAAAGTGGCTTGGCGACGCCCCGGGTCGATGGCGCTGAGCGGATGGCTCTGCTCGACACCGATGTTCCGTGAGTGCGGCAGATACTCCTGCAGGAACGCGTCAATCTCCGGCTGCGAGAAGAGTGCCTCCCCAGGCGGGAGATAGTGAAAGTCCGCACGGTCGCGGTTGCCTGCCCCGCGCACGGCGTCCTCCAGCAGCATCATCACCTTGAGCGGTGCACCTGCGCACTTGATATCCCCCGGCGGCCGAGTGAACAGCGCGACACCTCCTCCGTCGATCAACGCCTGTGCAGCATCCCAGGTGCGCGCCGCGTGGCCCGGTTCAGCGTATACACAACCGATGCCGTCGCGTCCGATCCGCTCCGGACTCATCCCCTCAATGGCGTCGAAGTCAAGCTGTACCCCGGGCGCGATGACAAGGAAATCGTAGTCCAGCCACTCCCCGCCCGCCGTCTCCACACGGTTGTTGCTCGGGTCGAAGGCAGCGACAGCGTCACGCACCCAGGTTACCCCGCGAGGAATATAGCGGGCGTTGCGGTCCAGGACGTGGTCCGAGTCCCAGAAACCGGTGGCCACGAGCGTCAGGCCCGGCTGATAAACGTGTCTTTCCCGGCGATCAACCACGGTGATCTCGGCACCCGTGAGTGCCCGCGCAAGTCGTGCTGCAATCCCAAGCCCCGCTGCGCCCGCGCCGATGATGAGGATACGGGCCCGCGTCTCCACGGCTTTGGCATCGCCCTCTGCGAGCAACGCGGGGATCCCCGTTCCAGCGACCGTAGCGGCTAAGGCCGATGAGACGAGGAAATGCCGGCGGCCGGCATCGTGTGTCTGGTCACCGGACATGGATTGCGCTCCCCGACATAATGGTTCTGTTTGCCATCTACTGCATGGAGTATAGATTCGCAGGACGCTGACTCAGTGACTTAGTCACGCAAGCAAGGGGATCGCGTTTTGTGGAAGTTGGTACTGTTTCGGGATCTCACTCGGTGGGAATGGCCGCAGAACATCGTCGGCCATGGGAGACACGCAGCCCTGCTATGCCGCCGCGAATGTCGGCGCGTTTACTTCGGACCTCACCTCGCACGCAGCGCCCAATTTCGAGCGTGACTGATGCAGCGAACGCACCGGTGAGCCGGCACCCGACGCCCTCCGTCACCGGAGGCTTGCTTCAGCGGCTCGTCCAAGGTGATCCATGACGGACAGCAGAACCTGAATACCCGTGCTGCCACCCTCCACATCATGGGCGATCTCCTGGATCCGGTTTTCGATCACGTGACGCTGCAGCCGGAGCTCGCCTATGACTTGGCTTTGGTACCCGTTCGGGAACCGACCGGCAAGGGACTCTGGGCGACTGCGACGACAGGTGACAGGCACGAACTCGGCGGCTGCGCCTTGAGCACTGCACGCATGCGCGTATGCAAAGGGGCCTCGTTCAAATCTCTAGCGCCACCCCAGCAGCCAGCGCTCCAGAGCACCGATGAAGCCGTACACGGCCAGTCCCAGCACCATGAGAACAACCACGCCCGCCATCAGGCGATCAAGCTGGAACAGGTTCTGCTGTTGGATAATGTAGGGACCGATGCCCAGCTCTGCGGCAACCATCTCGCCGGCGACCAGCAGGATGATGCCGATGGACGCGGAGCTGCGGAACGCGGAGAGAATCGACGGCAGCGTTCCGGGCACGATAACGCGGGTGATAATGGTACGGCGCTTGAGGTTGAAGCTCTGGGCCATGCGGATGAGCCCTCGGTCCACGTTATCCACGCCGCCGAAGGTATTGATCACCTTCGGAAAGAATGTGCCGAACGCGATGGTGGCGTACGTGGAGCCTTCGCCGATGCCGAACCAGATGATCAACAGCGGCAAAGGGCGATCTTGGGAATAGCGGAAATCGCCGCCACCCAGGGCCCCCCAGGGAACGCGCCAGGGTGCTGATCATGATGCCGAAGCCCACGACCATGCCGGCACTCACCCCCAGGCAGAAGCCCACCACCAGGCGCGCGAGTGATGCCCCGAGGTGATCCCACAACAGCCCGGAGACGTGCAGGTCGACCAGTGCGGCCCCAATAGCACTAGGCGCCGGGAAGGTCAGCGGCGCCATCACCCCGGAGCGCGCGAGCAGCTCCAGCAGGGTGATCACGCCCGCGAAGCTCATCGCCGCTACCCATTTGTAGGGCCGCTGCCCGGCCTGCGATGGTCAGGTGGCGCGGCGCGTCGAGATGAACTTCCTGCCGGAC
>JAWLGG010000344.1:0-4066 GCA_041685155.1 Chromatocurvus sp. | reverse complement strand
GAGCCACCTGCGCCCGATCCGCGACGGCATTCGGTTTTTGCTGATCATCTTCAAGGTGGGGACGCTGTACTCGCCGCTGAAGATCTTTCTGCCGATTGCGACCGTCCAGGGCCTGTTCGGCCTGGGATATTACGCGCACACCTATTTCACCGCCGGGCGGCTTACGCTTGGGACCATACTGATGCTCTCTTCGGCCCTGACCATCTTCCTGATCGGGTTGGTCTCGGAGCAGATCACGCAGTTGATGTATCGGGGTACCAGCCGGAGCACGGATGTGCGCTGAAGCGCGCCCCCGTGTATTGATGCTGACCTCGACCCTGCCCCGCTGGGCAGGCGACGCGGAACCCGGATTCATTCTTGATCTGGCACGCGAGCTCAACGCGGACTTCGAGATCGAATTGATCGCCCCGCACGCGCCAGGCGCGGCAAGAAGCGAGATGGTGCAGGGGCTGCGCGTCACGCGCTTCCGGTACTGGTGGCCGCGCTGGCAGGCCGCGGCCTACCAGGGCGGAATGGCCTGGCGGATACGAGAGAATCCTCTACGCCTTGCGCAGTTGCCGTTCTTCTTTGCATCACTTGTTTGGGCGACGATGCAGCGTCTGCGCCGCGAGCCACAGATCGACCTTATCCACGCGCACTGGCTCATTCCCCAGGGTTTGGCCGCACTGGTGGCCCGAAGGCTTGCGAACCGCCATGTACCGGTTCTTTGCACGAGTCATGGAGGCGATCTCTTCGGGCTGCGCAGCCCGGTTCTCACCCGCCTGAAGCGGGCCATCCTGCGGCGTTGTGAAGGCATCAGTGTGGTCAGCCAGGCCAT
Source organism: Chromatocurvus sp. (assembly GCA_041685155.1). Taxonomy (GTDB): domain Bacteria; phylum Pseudomonadota; class Gammaproteobacteria; order Pseudomonadales; family Halieaceae; genus Chromatocurvus. Next base: position 3,249 of record JAWLGG010000344.1, on the reverse strand, counting down.
GGCTTCCAAGGTGGCAGTGATCGCCCCGGGCGTCGCGGCCGAAGTCATCCCGATGGGCACCGATCTTCAACAGCGGTTTGTCCCGGCCGCTGCCCCAGCGGCCCAGTTACCATCGCACCTGGTGTTCGTGGGAAGACTGGTGCCCAAGAAGGGGCTGGAGCATTTGCTGGATGCTCTACACCAGTTGCGGCAGGCGGGTGTGCCGTTGTCCGCGGAGATTGTCGGTCACGGGCCCCTCGAAGGAGCGTTGGCAGAGAAGACAAGGATCTTGGGTCTTGATGCTCGCGTGCACTTTGCCGGCCCTGTGTCCCACGATTCGCTAGCTGGTCACTACCATCGCGCCGGCATTGCGGTGTTTCCCTTCGTGGAAGCTGCGGATGGTGACCAAGAAGGCTTTGGCCTCGTCATGGTGGAGGCGATGGGTTGCGGTTGCACCGTAATCGCATCGGATCTGCCAGCGGTGCGTGATGTGATCCGCAATGACGAGACCGGCATTTTGGTGCCTCCGGGCGATCCTCTTGCACTTGCGACCGCGATCCGCGACGCGCTGAATGACCCGGAACGCGTAAGGGCCCTGGCCGAACGGGGCCGGAGCTATGCGCTCGAACGTTTCGACTGGGGCGTCACTCGACGAAAGTTCACAGCGCTTTACCGGACCCTAATTTGACACGAGGCTGACTTTGCCCGTAACCAATCGGGGGAGTGTCTGGACTTTAAGGCAGGACAACGCGATTACCAAACTCGGGGACATTGAGTGCGCCTCGAAACTGCCGACGTCTCTCCCCAAAATCGGAAAATCCGGCCAGCAACATGAAGATCGACAAAACCAGCCCCTTACACTGGGCCCTGCTCGCCCTCTTCGGCGCAAACGTGGCTTTGGCTCTGCTATTCCGGCCGTTCGTGCGGCCGAAGCCGGGCGACCGAAAAAGCGTCATCCTATACGGCCACAAGCTCAGTGGTAACCTGCTGGCCATCTATCGCCGCCTGCGGGCGGCGCATCGGGACCAATTTCGGCCGGTATTCCTCACCATGGATCCCGCGTACCGCCAACGCCTGTTGGGCGCCGGAGACGAAGCCTGCCTTGCCACAACACCCACCTGTGCCCGGTTGCTGGCGAGCGCTGATGCCGTCATCAGCGACCACGGACTGCACGCGCTACAACCGATGCTGGGGCGGTCGGATCTCAAGTTCTTCGACGTCTGGCACGGCATTCCCTTCAAGGGCTTCGACGCAGACGACTTCCGCGTGCAGCACCGTTACACCGAGACCTGGGTTGCCTCGCCGCTGCTGGCCGAGCTTTACACCCGCCGGTTCGGCTTCGACCCAGCCAAGGTCACGGTCACCGGATACGCGCGCACCGACCCGCTGGTCGAATCCCACGAGACACCCGCAGAGATACGTCGCCGCCTCGGCCTACAGCACACCGAGGGCCAGCGCCTGGTGCTGTTTGGGCCGACATGGAAGCAAGATGCCCAGCACCGCAGCCAATTTCCGTTCGGCGTCGACGGGCAGGAATTCCTCGAGCGCCTCACCGAGGTGTGCCGACGCAACGGCGCCTTGCTGCTTTTTCGCGCCCACCTGAACGCAAAAGACCCCGTGCCGTTGCCGGCAGACAGGGTCATTCCAATACCTTTCGCGGACTACCCGGACACCGAGGCCATCCTGCAGATCAGCGACGCCCTGATCTGCGACTGGTCCTCCATCGCCTTCGACTACCTGTTGCTGGACCGGCCCACCCTGTTCCTGGACGTGGAACCGCCGTTCCGCAAAGGATTCTCGCTGGGCCCCGAGTATCGCTTTGGCCCAGTCATAAAGGATCTCCCGGAGCTTCTAAGCGAACTCGAGCGCAGCCTCGCGGACCCCGAAGGCTACCGGGCGGAGTACGGTGCACGCCACGCAGCGATCCGGGAACAGGTGTACGGGAGCTATGCCGACGGGCGCTCGGCGGAGCGGTGCGTTGAGCGGCTTGCTCGATCGTTGGGCACTCACCGGCATGAAAAACAGACCGAGGATTGAATCGGCCGACGCCAGATGGTCCAACCATCAATCTACCCGACCCGCTTCCAGCCCAAGCCGGTTACTGATGTACTCGAACCGAAGATGCACCGTGGTGCGCAGATCGAACAGCGTAAACGCCTGCTCTGAGAGCGCCTCACAACGGCCCAGAAACACTCCGTCCGGATAACCAGCTCTGGTGACGAAATCGGCAAACTCCTGCCGCAACTGCACAGCGAGCGCTTCTGCCCGCTCCCTCGCTGCGGCAACCTCCACCGTGTAGACGATGTAGAGACTCAGCTCATAGGGCTCATCGTCATTCAGTTCGTCCTGGGGGTCAAATTCCGCCCAGAACCCGATAATGCTGTCGCCCTGCTTCTTGCCGTGCTTGGCCAAAAAGGCGATGACCCGGTCGAGCCTGGGAACCAGCGCCTCCGGCAAAGCGTGCCGACGGTACCGAGCCGCGAGCCAGTCCTGCAGCGTATTCAGGGTCTCGGGCTCCATCGAAACCTGCCCAAGCGGGGCGACCTCAGCCAATGCCTGTTTTCCAATGCGGACTTTGCGTGACGCAGTCAACTCGAACCACGCGGCCGGGCCTGGAGGCAACCCAAGAATTGGGAGATGCAACAGCCGAGGGTTCTTGGCGTACAGACAGTTGCCGTCGGGAGCCTGGATCCGTTGCGCCAGGATTACCTCCACATCCGGTTCCATATCCAGATCTTCGTTGGCAAGGTCGCAGTCATGGGACGCCACCACACCCCAGGTTTCGGCTGGCATGTCGGCGACGGGCAGCCCCTGAAGCTGATCCGGCTGAAGGAGGGCACCCTGTCTCCAGGGCATTTGGCGCGTCCATTTCGCCATCTATCCGCTCAGTTACGCCACCGGACGACCCATTCGGGAAGCGGTTCCCGGTGCCGAGCCCGGTTCGGCGAGGGAAGCGCGGGATTGCTGACGCTGACCCTCTTCACGGCTGGCCATTTCGGCCAGTTCCGTGAGCGCAGCTTCCGCATCGGCATCCCCACGCCGCAACCGGACCAGCAGCGAAGGCCCGCTGGCAAGCGGCCGGCGCACCAGCCGATTCATGCGCGGCAGGGCCAAAGCCTCCGCAGCTTGGGCGACCGCGCGCAGTTCCTGGATCCGGGCCAGCATCTCAGGCTTCAGCTCCTGCTTTCCCTGGATCCACGCATAGATGGTGGGACGAGTCACCCCCAACAGGGTCGCGAGATCGGTGATTGAGAGTCCCAGTGCTTTCCG
>JAWLGG010000343.1:0-4087 GCA_041685155.1 Chromatocurvus sp. | reverse complement strand
CGTGACGCCAGTGCCGCCCTGCGCCAGGAACTCGACCTGACCCTGTGCGAGCTGTGACGCGGCTTATCAAGTGGGTCGCCGGAGATGACGCAGCGTTCGCCCGCAGCGCCGGTGAGCCATGCAGGCTAGCGGGCAAGCCGCATCGGCTGCAGCAGGGGCTGCGGGCGATCGACACCGAACCAGTCGCTGCGCCCCACGTCACGGCCCTGCGGCAGAATAAGAAGCAGGCGCCCTGTCGTGGCGCCACCCGGTGCAAACAGGCGGGCAAATTCGGGGCCGGAAAACCGACGGTTACCCCAGGCGGGATCGGCGACCTGAACGCTGCCGCGGCCATCGACACCGCGAATCAGGGTGAAGTGGGGCTCCCCGCCCGGCTCGATGTAGGCAATCGCCGGCATGCTCAGGCGCGCCAGGTCATCCGAACGCAGGCGCACGCCCTGCGCGCGCAGGCCGTGATCCCGTGCCAGCCCGGCCAGGGTCGCCAGGGACACGCCCTCTTCCAGCAGCGCTTGCAGGCGCGCCCGCTCTGTCGGGTGCACTGTGCGGGCGGCCATGGCGTCAGCGAGCACATCCGCATCCGGGATGTCCAGCCGGGCGAGCAGTTGCGCTTCGCTGACGGGGCGCTCGTAATAGTAGGTCAGCAGCGTGGCCAGCGCCGCAAGACCGCAGCTGAAGTCTCTCTCCTGGCGCACCACGTCCTGATCGCGCAGGCTCTTCCAGTGACGGAACTCCCTGTCTGTACCGGCACAGGCCCGCGCGCAGAACAGCGCGGCAAGCAGCGTGCCGGTGAGCGCGCAGGCCAACCCTGACAGACGGCGCCGCTGAGGTAGGATCACCGGCGCCACGCGATCACTCTCCAGCGGCGTCGCTGTCGCGTTCCGTGTCGTCGCGAGCACGCTGTTTTGCCAGCCACGCGGTAATTGCGATACCGGCGACAAACAGACCCGAGAGCATGCTCAGCAAGGCTCCGTGAGCCTCGTGATGTATGGCGTAGATGAGGGCGACTATCGACAGCAGGGCGAGGGTGTACAGGCCCATCCAGCGGTACCAGTAGCGATTGCAGCGCTTGCGGAATCGCTCACTGCGCTCCCTCTCCAGCAAATGCGGATGCTTCATCAACGGCTCCCCGTGTTATCGCGATGGGACTGAGCGGGCCGCCAGCTCGCCGGCACAACTGAACACCCGCTGCCTCCAAGCCTAAGAGCTGGGTTGCCGGGAGGCAACGGGCAAAAGTGCTCAGACTCAGTGGGCCTGAATCATGTTGTTGCAGCTGGTGCAGGTTCCCCCACCGCCGTAGTTGGGCACATAGACACCCCAGTACAGGCCCATCAGCCCGATATCCACGCCGGCGATCGCCAGGGGGATGGCCAGCAGCGGCAACCGGCCCCGGGTCTCCTCCATGGTCGACGAATCCAGACGCTCCAGCGCCGGTGCGTCACCACCGAAGGCACGATCGAGGTCGGTCGGTGCTGCCGCGTCGCGATCCGCAAAGGCCGGTGCAGCCAGAATTGCTGCCAGCACGGCGGCCTGGCAGGTGTTTGCAATACTCTTCATGGGACTCTCCTTGTCATAGTCAGATGATATCGTGGCGACCTGTGTCGCCCGTTCCTGATCCCCGCGATCGCGATGGAACGCGGGGCCGATCCCACTCACTGAAACCGGTACAGCCACTCCAGATCCAGACCGGCGCCCCCGCCTCTGCCGGAGGTGGCGATGGTCGTGTTGAGAAACAGTGTCGAGCGCCGGCTGGCGGCGTAGCCGAGACCCAGCCGGAGTGCCGAGTCAAGGCTCGCCCGGGCATCATCGCCAGCGCCCGAACCGGCGTCCCGGTACTGCAGCGACAGGCCGCCGAGCAGGGTCACCTGGGCGTTCACTGCAAAGTTCACCTGTGGCGCCAGCAGGACGTTGTGGTCGCCGGACAGGGCGTCATCGCCGCCCGTACGCTGGTGCCGGTAGCGACCCGCCAGTGAGAACACGACGGGGTCGAGAGAACGGTAAGCGGTAATGCCGACCTCGAGGCCATCCAGCCACCGGGGCTGTGCATCCGGGAAGGCGCGGCGCGCCAGCAGATCGGCGCGCACATCCACGAGCACCGCCGGGCCCGCACCTTCGGGACGTGCCAGCCAGCTCAGCCCGACATCGGCAGCGCTCCCCCGGGCACGTGTGGTCGGGCCGCCCGGGACGCGCCAGCGGGTCTGTCGGTGCGACAGTCGCGCATTCATCTCCCAGCGGGAGGCAAAGCCGTAGCGTGCGCCCACCGAGGTCACGGCCTGGTCCACCTCGCGCTGCGCAACGGACAGAAAGGCTGTGCCCGTAGACGTCTCACGCCTGGCAAGTACCGGCTGTCGGCTCTGCTGCCAGAGCGTCTGTGTTGACAGCGTGAATGTCGACGGCGGCATGAGAAGTGCCTCGATCGACAGGGGCAGCTGGGCACACGCCAGAGTCGGTGCAAGAAGGGGCAGCAGAGCCGCGGTGCACCCTGCGCGCGACAGCCTGCCCCTGCCCGGTGAAGTGCGCGTCGAATCCGGTATGTGCCTGAGCATCCTGCGCATGCGAAGCCTCCCCTGCCGTGACAACGACAGCATCGGCAAAAACAGCGGCGAACGACAGCGCAGAAACGCGCTCTGATCCGGCAAATGCGTGCGCTATACTGCGCGATCGACAATCTATTACGGGCAACGGCGGAGCTGACCATGCGACCCCTGATGACACTACTTGCACTCGCGTTTCTGGGCGGCTGCAGCAATCTGCAGCAGGAGGCACAGGACTCACTCCTGAGCACGCTCCCGGATCGGCGGGGCGTTACCTATGACAATGTAAGCACCTACCCCGGCAATGTCGTCTGCGGCGACTACACCGCCAGCAGCGTCATGGGCTACAACAAGCGCACGCGCCCGTTCATCTATCATGAGGGACGGGTTTTCAACCAGCCGAGCGCGGACGAGGTCGCGATCTACTGCACGAAAGAGCCGGTGGAGGCTTTGCAGGAGCGCCTCGGTATCGGGCCGATGACCACGGATAACCACGCCCTGCAGCAGGTATACCGCGACATGACCGCGTTGGATGACGCCCTGGAGGCGCACATCGAGAATCGCGGCGACCTGCCTGACAGCCCCGATGGTCTGGACATGCTGACCCACCCGAGGGCGATTACCTCAACAGCATACCCGTTGATCCCTGGGGTCGGCCCTACCACTACGAGCGCAGCCTGGGTGGCCGGGTGCGCGCCACCTACGAGCTGTACACGCTGGGCAGGGACAACGAGGCCGGGGGGACCGGCGCCGATGCCGATATCCGGCGCGAGCACCTGGGCTTTCTCAGGCGCATTGCCAGCATGCAGAAGTCCGAGTAGCTGATGTGCCACGCGGTAAGTCCGGTAACACCCGGCTGCGGCACAGGCTCGTGCAGGCCACGCTCAGTTTGCCGGAGGGCTCACTGCGTTTGTAGAAACGGAAACACCCGCGGCAGCAGCAGCAGCACCGTAGCGCTGTAGGCAATGGACAGCGGCAGTCCGTAGCGGAAATAGTGGCCGAGTGTGTAGCCGCCAAGGTTCTGCACCATGAGGTTGGTGGTGTAACCGTAGGGTGTGAGGAAGCTGGCGCTGGCACCAAAGGCTACCGCCATGGCAAAAGGCAGCGGGTCGACGCCGTAGGTCTGTGCGAGGCCGTAGGCAACCGGAAAGGCCAGAGCGGCGGCGGCGTTATTCGTCATGAGCTCTGTCATTACCAGCGTTCCGAAGTAGACCCCGATCAGCGCCACGAAGGGCCCGTGCCCGGCGAGTCCGCTGTGCAGCAGGCCGGACAGGGCGGTCACCAGGCCGGTGTTCGACAGCGCCTGCGACAGCGTCAGCGCAGAGGCGATAATCAGCCAGAGGCCGAAGGGAAAACGGCGCGCCAGCTCGCTGCTGCGCACGATCCCAAGGGCGAGCATGGCCACCAGCAGCAGCGCCACGCCCTTTATCAGCGGCACGAGGCCCATGGCGCCGAGCGCCACCACCAGCAGCAGTCCACTGCTGATCAACACGTCCTGAAGCCCGCTGTTGGTCCTGCGGATGCCGTTCTGGTCCACCACCGGAAAATTCTTGTCC
>JAWLGG010000342.1:0-4095 GCA_041685155.1 Chromatocurvus sp. | reverse complement strand
CGGACGCAGGGTAAGATACTGCAACGCGCGGATCGCCTTGCCGATCGCGGCTGCATCTGTTCTACACACTACCCCTGATGAAAGGTTGCCCCATGGACGTGACTCCCGCACACATACGACTTGCGCGCGACAGGCTGCGCGGGCATGCGGTCGTCACCCCCCTGCTGGAGAACAGTGAACTCAACGCAAGAACCGGCGGCCGGGTCCTGATCAAGGCAGAAAACCTGCAGCGCACCGGCTCCTTCAAGTTCCGCGGCGCCTACAATCGACTGTCACAGCTGAGCGCCGGGGAGCGCAGCAGAGGCGTGGTGGCCTGGTCTTCAGGCAACCACGCCCAGGGTGTTGCCGCGGCGGCTGCCATTCTCGGGATTCCTGCCACCATCGTGATGCCAGCGGACGCGCCGGCGATCAAGGCGGACAACACACGGCGCTATGGCGCAAGCGTTGTGTCGTATGATCGCTACCGGGAGAATCGCGAGGACATTGCGCGCCGCATCGCGTCGCAGTCGGGTGCGGCGCTCATTCCCTCCTACGACGACGCCGATATCATCGCCGGCCAGGGCACCGCGGGACTGGAACTTATCGAGGAGCTGACAACGCGTCATGTACAGCTGGCGCAGTTACTCGTCTGCTGCAGCGGTGGCGGGCTGGTGAGCGGTATCGCCACGGCCTTTTCCGAGGACAGCCCGGACACGGCAATCTACAGCGTGGAACCGGAGGCGTTCGACGATACGGCCCGTTCACTCGCGAGCGGGCAGCGAGAGGAGAATCTGCCCACGGCGCGGTCGATCTGCGATGCCCTGCAAACGCCGACGCCGGGCGAGATGACATTCAGCATCAACAGGAAGCGCCTGGCCGGCGGTCTGTCGGTGTCAGACGACGAGGTGCGCGAGGCCATGCGTTTCGCCTTTCACCACCTCAAGCTGGTCGTGGAGCCGGGCGGCGCGGTAGCTCTGGCCGCCGTGCTGCATGGCAGGATAGACACGGCGAAGCGGAACACCGGCATCGTCATTTCAGGCGGCAACGTGGATCCCGGATTCTTCGCGTCGGTCATATCACCGTGACATCAGGCGGACACGAACACCTCAGTCTGAAACACCCAGCTTCGGCAGCACCAGCGGTTCGTTCGGCAGCATGACCGTCTTTTCCTCGGTCATCAGGTCGACCGACGCATGCAGCCCGTCGCGTCCGAGTCCGGACTGCTTGTAGCCACCGAAGGGGGCGCGCAGGTCCCGTGCCAGCGGTGTATTGACCCAGACCGTGCCCGCCTTGAGCTCCCGCGATACATGCATCACGGTCGGCAGGTGCTCGGACCAGACATAACTCACCAGGCCGAACTCGGATTCATTGGCAAGGGCCAGGGCCTCCTCCGGGGTGGAGAAGCGCTGTATCGTGACAAAGGGCCCGAAGATCTCCTCCTGACAGACGCGTGCGCGATTGTCTTCAACCAGAAAAGCCGTGGGCTCGATGAAGTAACCGCGCTCGAAGCCGTCGCAGGCCCTGCCGCCGCAGAGCAGTTCGGCCCCCTCCGCCTGCGCGATAGCGGCGTAGTCGAGCACGCGCTGCCTGTGGCCGGCAAAGGCCATCGGGCCGAGCTCCGTCTCCGCCGCAAAGGGGTCACCGATCTTCACGCGCCGCATTCTGTCTATGAAGGTTTCGATAAACGCATCGGCGACGCCGTCCTGGACAAGGAGACGGGAACCGGCGAGGCACTGCTCGCCATTCCCCGTGAGAATCGCGATCAGCGAGCCGTCCACCGCCGCCTCGAGATTCGCCGAGTCGAAGACAATATTGGCCGACTTGCCCCCGAGTTCGAGCCCCACCTTGCGGATGCCCTCGGCAGATGAGCGGATGATCTCCCGTCCCGTCGCGGTACCGCCGACGAAACCGATGACGTCGACGCCAGGATGCTCCACCAGTGCCTTTCCGGTGACCGTCCCGCGACCATTCACCAGGTTGACCAGGCCGGGGGGGATATCTGCCTCGTGCAGTATCTCGACAAAGCGGTACAGCGACCAGGGCGAGTACTCCGAGGCCTTTATCACGCAACTGTTGCCGAGCGCCAGCGCCGCGGCAAGCTTCATCGAGGAGAGAACGAGCGGCGCGTTCCAGGGCGACAGCAGGGCCACCACGCCAACCGGCTCGCGTGTCACCAGCGAGGTGTAGCGCCCCGTCTGTGTATAACTGTGCCCGCCCAGGGTATCGGCAACCTCGATAAAGAAATCGAAGTTGTCGATGGTACGCTGCATGTGCATGCCCTGGACGCCGGACAGGGGCAGGCCCACCTCCAGCGACTGTATGGCCGCCAGCTCGTCGCGATGCCTGTCGATAGCGTCGATCATGCGGCGCAGCACCGGCTTTCTGGCGGCGACGGACAGGCGGCTCCAGGCGCCGCCGTCGAAGGCTTTCCGGGCCGCAGTCACCGCCCGATCCACAACACCGGCATCGCATTCAATCACACGATACAGCGGCTCCTCCGTCGCCGGGCAGAGGTGGTCGAATTTGTGAGAGGCAGCCGCGTGCCGACAGGCAGCGGCATCCACAAATCCCGGCACGTGATCGGGCAGGACAAAGCCGAATTCATCCGCAACGGACTGTGCAGAGCGAGCTGAGGACATGGGCAACAATCTCCGTTTGAAACGCAATCCTGCCACAGGCATGAAAACGCTAGCTTGATTTCTGAAATCTATAAACTCAATACCCTTTCGCAGATGCACCACAGTAGACTGCAGGCACGATTTCGAGGCATCTGGAGAAAGAGCGTTGCAAGCAGCTGAGAAAACACAGGTTGTCGTCGCCGGAGCGGGACCCGTCGGAACGGTCATGGCACTGTCCCTGGCACGCAAGGGTTATCAGGTCGTGCTGTGCGAAAAGCACCCGCACCGCGCACAGGACCTGCGCGCGTCGACCTTCCATCCACCGACCCTGGAGATTCTCGACGAACTCGGCGTTGTCGATCCCATCATGGACTATGGCCTCAAGGCTCCGGTCTACCACTATCGGGAGCGGCAGACCGGCGAAACCATCGCCTTCGATTTTGCCGAGCTGGCCAGTGACACACGTTTTCCCTTTCGCATCCAGTGCGAGCAACATGTCATGGCCGGCATGGTGACCGAAGTGCTCGAATCCCTGCCGAACGTGGAGGTTCTGTACAACCACTCGGTCGTTGCCTTCGATCAGACCGACAAGGGGGTGGCCGTGCACGTGGAGGCGCCGCTGTCGATGCGGCATTTCGATGCCGATTACCTGGTCGCCGCAGACGGCGGCAATTCCATTATCCGCAAATGGCTGCAGGTGGAGTTCGACGGTTTCACCTACCCGGAAAAATTCCTCTGTCTGTCAACCAATCGGGAACTGCGCGACGATTTCGCCGGCCTCGCCCCGGTCAACTACGTCTCGGACGCCCGCGAGTGGCTGGTGCTGCTGCGCGCACCCAGTGCCTGGCGCGTGCTCCTCCCGGTGCGGGACGAGGTGCCCGATCAGGAGCTGCTCACGGATACCTTCAAGGAACGGGTGTTCGACGACCTGGTCGGAGACCCGTCGGTGGAGACGGTCCACCGCACCGTATACCGCGTCCACCAGCGCGTGGCGGAAAGCTTCAACTTCGGCCGCGTGTTCCTGGTCGGCGACGCGGCGCATCTGAACAATCCACTGGGTGGATTCGGTATGAACAGCGGCATACATGACGCCTGGAACCTGCACGAGAAGATCTGCGCGTGCCTGGAGCAGGGTCACGACGCCGCGCAATTTGAAAAGTTCGACCGGCAGCGGCGCGCGGTGACACACTCCTTCATCCAGGCGCAGACGATCCAGACCAAGCGCTTCCTGGAATACAGCAGCGACGAGCGCCACGAGGAGCGGCTCAATGAAATGCGAAGTATCGCCGCGGACGACGGCAGGCGCCGGGAGTTCATCCTGCGCCAATCCATGATACAAAGCCTCCGTGACGCCGACGCTGTAGACTAGACCTGCCGCCTGAGTGCAGCAAAGCACCAGCGCGCAGCCGCCTTTCCGTGAACATTCACCAGATTCCCCACAAGGAGACCCGCATGACCAATGACGCGCACTACGCTGATCGGAAACAGGCTCTCCTGC
>JAWLGG010000341.1:0-4104 GCA_041685155.1 Chromatocurvus sp. | reverse complement strand
CGCGTCGAGGCGTTGATCATCACGGAACTGGAGTCGACATCGCGCAGAAAGCGCATGGCGCGCCCGTGATCCCGGGTGACAATGGCATCGGTGTGCCCCGAGCCATAGCGGCGTATGTGATCAATGGCGGCCGCGATATCGCCGACCACGCGCACCGAAAGAATGGGCGCGAGGTATTCCGTGCTCCAGTCCGACTCCGTGGCGGGCAGCGCACCCGGCAGGAGAGCCAGGCTGCGCGCGCATGCGCGGAGTTCGACCGCGGCATCCGCGTAGGCGCGGGCCAGTCGTGGCAGCAGGGCATTCGCCTCCGACTCCGCAACCAGCAGCGTCTCCATGGTATTACAGGTGCCATAGCGATGGGTCTTGGCATTGATGGCGATCGCCTCGGCCATGTCGAGGTCAGCGCCGGTATCCACGTACACGTGGCAGATGCCGTCGAGATGCTTGATCACCGGCACGCGGGCCTCCGCACTGATGCGCTGTATGAGCCCCTTGCCGCCCCTGGGCACGATGACATCGACGAACTCGGGCATGCGGATGAGGTGGCCGACGGCGGCACGGTCCGCGGTATCGACCACCTGCACCGCAGATTCCGGGAGACCGGCCGCGGCGAGACCGCGGGCGATACAGGCGGCGATCGCGGCATTGGAGCGCAGGGACTCGGACCCGCCGCGCAGGATGGACGCATTACCGGACTTCAGGCACAGGGCAGCGGCTTCGACCGTCACGTTTGGGCGGCTCTCGTAAATGATGCCGATGACGCCCAGGGGCACACGCATGCGACCCACGCGAATGCCCGATGGCCGCGCGGACAGGTCGGTAATTTCCCCGACCGGGTCAGGCAGCGCCTCTACCGCCGCAAGCCCGGCCAGCATCGCGTCGACCCGTGCCGGCGTCAGGGCGAGCCGGTCACGCAGCGCCGGCGTCAGGCCAGCCGCTTCGGCCTGCGCCAGATCGTCGGCATTGGCGCTGATTATCGCGTCACGACCGTCCGCCAGCGCGCCGCGTATCGCCCGCAGTGCCGCATTGCGCTGTGCCGTGGAGGCCGCGGCGACAACATGGGATGCGTCCCTCGCCGCCTCGCCGGTGGCCCGCATGTAGTGCTCGATGGTCATTGGGAGCGTAACCTGTCCTGAACGTTGCGACACGCAGTATACCTCAGGCCTGTCGGGGGCACGTCCCACCTGCCAATGCCGTTGGCAGTACGGCGACAGGAAGTGTGTTGACAATAATTCTCATTTACACTACCTTCACCATTAACGTTGTTTCCAGTAGTGGAGTTGCCATGTTCATCTGCCTCTGCAACGGCATCACCGATAGCCAGATTCGCCGCGCCGCCAGCGACGGCATTACGTCACTGGATGCGCTTCAGGACGAACTCGGCGTCGCCGGTCAATGTGGCCAGTGCAGCGACGCCGCGATCGCCGTACTCGCCGAGACCCTCGCTGCCCGGGATGCCGCCACACCGCCGCTGTTCTATGCAGCGGACACCTGGGCAACGGCCTGACGCCAGGCCTCCCGCGATCCCGCCAGATCCCCAGACCCGGCCACAACACCCTCAAGACAGTGCCCACGTGAAGCTCGAGGCAGAGCCTCGCAGCTGGCCTGTACCCTCACATCCCTTTACACTAGCGCGCTTACCATATCTGTAACAGGTCGCCACGACAGGCGCCACGCGTCCGGCAGCGACCACCAAAGGAGCAAAGCCATGAAAGGCGACAAGACTGTTATCGAACACCTGAACCGCATCCTCGGCAACGAACTGGTCGCCATCAACCAGTATTTCCTTCACGCCAAGATGTACAAGGACTGGGGGCTCACCGAGCTTGCGGATCACGAGTACCACGAGTCCATTGACGAGATGAAACACGCCGATCGCCTGGTGGAGCGCATCCTGTTTCTCGAGGGCCTGCCGAACCTGCAGGACCTGGGCAAGCTGCTGATCGGCGAAAACGTGCCGGAAATGATCCAGTGCGACCTCAAGCTGGAGGAAATTGCCCACAAGGATCTCAAGGCGGCCGTGGCCTACTGCGAAAGCGTCGGGGACTACCCGTCCCGCGATCTGGTTGCCAGCATACTCGAATCCGAGGAAGAGCATATCGACTGGCTTGAAACCCAGGCCGGCCTGATCGACCGCCTCGGCCTGCAGAACTACCTGCAGACGGCGACGCAGACGGTCAAGCCGGCCTGATGGGATTAGCCCCGGGCTCTGATCTAGTGGGGTCTGGTCCCCTGGGACCTGACCCCAAAAGGGCCGTCAGCCCCCTAACCAGACCCCGGAAACCAGCCCCCTAGGAAACGGCCTGGGAGGCAGCTGCTTCCTTGATCAGCGTCTCCAGCTCCCCACTCTCGTGCATCTCCGCCACGATATCGCAGCCACCGATGAGTTCGCCCTTGACCCAGAGCTGGGGAAATGTCGGCCAGTTGCCGTATTTCGGCAGGTTGCTGCGAATGTCCTGGTTCGCCAGCACATCCACATAGGCAAATTTTTCGCCGCAGGCCATCAGCGCCTGCACCGTGCGTGCCGAAAAACCGCACTGCGGCTGGTTCGGCGAACCCTTCATGTACAGCAGGATGGCATTGCCTTCTACCTGCTCCTTGATCTGCTCCATAATATCCATACTGGCCCTCACTCTGGTTACCGATGTAACGATGCGCCCGGGGGCACCGTCCCGTATCACCCAGCATTTTAGTCGGTTATTGCCCGAATGTCGCGGGGGTGTTGTGCCAGCCGCACAGATCGCGTTCCGACACCGACGTCTCGCACCCGCGATTGTCAATAAGACCGCCAGTCGCTATATTCAACTGTTTACGGCAGCCATAGCGCTGCCGTCTTTTGTTTTGCGCACCGCAGCGCGCGCCCACGCAGAGAAGAGCAGCAGACATGACCTCCCTGATGGCCACCTACGCCCCACTGCCCGTCACCTTCAGTCACGGCCAGGGCGCCTACCTGTACGACACGCAGGACAATCGCTACCTCGACGGGCTGTCCGGGATCGCGGTGACCAATCTCGGCCACGCCCACCCCGCCGTGACCGAGGCCATTCGCGAGCAGGCTGGCCGCCTGCTGCATACCTCAAACTACTACCACATCGCCGCCCAGGAGCGCCTCGCCGATACCCTGACGCGCGTTGCCGACATGGAGCGCGCCTTCTTCTGCAGCTCCGGCGCCGAGGCCAACGAAGCCGCGATAAAGCTGGCGCGCCTGTATGGACACCAGCGGGATATCGAACAGCCCAAGATCATCGTGCTCGAGGACGCCTTTCACGGCCGCACGCTGGCAACGCTGAGCGCGACGGGCAACCGCCGCATCCAGGCGGGCTTTGAACCCCTCGTCGCGGGATTTCTCCGCGCACCGCGCAACGACATGGCGGCTGTACAGAACATTGCGCTCAACAACCCGGATGTGGTTGCCGTGCTTGTGGAACCCATACAGGGCGAGGGCGGTATCCGCCCGCTGGATAAGGACTACCTGCACGGACTGCGGCACTGCTGTGACGAACACGGCTGGCTCCTGATGCTGGATGAGGTGCAGAGCGGCAACGGACGCACCGGGCATTTCTTCGCCTACCAGGGACTCGACCTGCTGCCGGATGTTGTCACCACCGCCAAGGGCCTCGGCAATGGGGTACCGATCGGCGCCTGCCTGGCACGCGGTGCGGCCGCGGGCGTCTTTGCCGCAGGGCATCATGGCTCCACCTACGGGGGCAATCCCCTGGCCTGTGCCGCGGCCCAGGCGGTCATAGACACGCTGCAGGGCGAGAAGCTCTTCGCCCGGGCGACGAGCCTTGGCGAACGTGTGCGCACCGCGCTGCGCGCAGAAGCGGGCGACGCCATCGTCGACCTGCGTGGTCGCGGGCTGATGCTCGGTATCGAGCTTGCCGCCCCCTGCGCCGAGGTCATGCAGCGCGCGCTTGACGCGCATATCCTCCTCAACGTCACCGCGGGCAATACCGTGCGCCTGCTGCCGCCGCTGATCATGAGCGATGCGCAGGCAGACGCGCTCGGTACCGGCGTGGGACGCGTGATACGGGAGTTTCATCACCAGCACACCGCCAGGGACGGCTGACCATCATGGCAACACGACACTTCCTCACCCTGCTG
>JAWLGG010000340.1:0-4125 GCA_041685155.1 Chromatocurvus sp. | reverse complement strand
TGGTCCCGGACCTGACCCCACCAAGGCGAGTATGCCTGATATTTCACAGCCGACCTGGGTCTTTGGCTACGGGTCGCTCATCTACAAGGTGGATTTCCCCTGGCTGGAGCGGCGCGCGGCCAGCGTGACGGGCTGGTCCCGGCGGTTCTGGCAGGGCTCGCATGACCACCGGGGCACGCCGGAGGCCCCGGGCCGCGTGGTGACCCTCATCGAGGATCCGGGAAGGCTATGCTGCGGCGTGGCCTACCTGGTCGCGCCGACCGTGTTCGACCATCTCGATCATCGGGAAAAGAACGGCTATGCACGCCACCGCGTCGCTATCTCGCTGGAGGGGTCCGCCGCAGTTGTCGACGGGTTGCTGTATGTCGCCACACGGGACAATCCCGCCTACCTTGGCCCGGCGAGCCTCGACGAACTCGCCCGACACATCGCTGCTGCCAGCGGCCCCAGCGGGAGCAACCACAGCTACCTGCGTGAGCTTGCGCGGGCGCTGCATGAACTCGACAGCTACGACGCGCATGTGCACCCGCTGGCGGAGCGAGTCGCGGCGCTGGTGTCTCCGAATTCAGGTCCGCTCGGGACCTGAACCAGCGTCCGTCTCGTTTTCCGCTGCCATCACCCGCACGGGAATAGGCCGCTCCGCGTCAAGGTGAACATCACGCTGTGGGAAGGCGATACTGATGCCGGCCTTGTTGAAGCGCTCGTTGATCTCGGTGCGAAGCTCGGTCCAGACCCTGGGGTATTCCTTTGCCGCAAAGCAGCGCAACCAGAGCAACAGTGCGTTGTCTCCAAAGTCCTCGAAGGTGGCCACGGGCTCGGGCTCCGCGAGTATGGAGGGGTTGTCGTGGGCGACCTCGACCAGTATGCGCATGGCTTCGCGCACGTCGGAACCGTAGGCGATTCCCACCGCTACCACGACGCGCAGGTTGGATGTTGACAGCGACCAGTTGGTGACCACGCCGGTGACCAGCTCCTTGTTCGGCACCATGAGTTCCTTGCCCTCGAAGGATTCGATCACGGTGGCGCGGGCGTTGATCTTCGTCACGGTGCCATCGCTGCCGCCAGCGGTGACAATGTCGCCGACCCGGATGGGCCGCTCGAAGAGAAGTATGAGGCCGCTGATGAAGTTGGCGACGATCTCCTGCAGACCAAAGCCGATACCGACGCCAAGGGCCGCCACCAGCCACTGCACCTTGCTCCACTCCCAGCCCAGCAGCGACAGGCTCATGGCCAGGCCGGTCCCGATGATCACGTACTGCATCAACATGCGGATGGCATAGCGACTGCCGGGAGATACGCCCGTCCACTCCATCAGCAGGATATCGGTCAGTGGCGGCAGATGGCGGGTGACGAGGGATGTCATGATGAGTATGAAGATCGCGTTGATCAGCGTGGCCAGCGTCACCGTGCGCAGCTGGCCCTCCGGCAGAGTCGAATCGGCCACACTCCACAGACCGATATCATTGAAGATGTTCAACGCGGGCAGCGCAGGGGACCAGATAAGCCACAGAGCAACCGCCAGCCCGACAACCCGCAGGAGGCTGATCAGCTGGGTGTTGGCGCCCGAGATGGAGGACAGTGCAGCAAGGTCTTCCGTATTGTCTATGGCGGTCTCACCGCTTTCCTCCAGCGCGCGGGATTCCTGACGGGTGCGCCGCTCGATACCGGCGTTGAAAATGAGCACCACCCTGTACAGCGCGTTGGTGGCAAACAGAATGAGCAGAAATGCCAGGATGGAATGCCCCAGTGACTTGAGGTAGAGATGCGCGGCAAACAGGTGACCGGTGAGGTGCATGATGGCGATTGCCGCGGACAGCACCACCGCAGCCCGGAAACCGAAGCGCACAATGTGGTCGGCGCTGAACAGTTCGCTGCGCAGGGCACGAAGCGCGAAGAAGAAGAGGGCGATGGCAATCGCGAGAGTGGCGATTGCGGTCAGGGGGCCACCGCTTTCCGTCGTGGCCGTCGAGAGGCCAAAGCCCGCGAAAAAGGCGCCGGTCACCACCACCGGAGCGAGCCAGCTGAGGGCCGGCCGCAGGCAGTCCATTTTCTGCCCATTCCATTTCAGCCTGCGACGTCCCACGCCCAGCCGCCCTGTGATTTGGCGCAGGAGTCCGAAGGAGAACAGCAGCACGGATGCCAGCGTGAGTCCGGCGGCGATTCCGGAAAGCTGGGCATTGTCGCCGGCGGCGTTGCCGACAACCAGCGCAATGACATAGGTGGCCAGCGGCACTGGCAGGGCATAGGCAATGCTGAGGCCGATGCCGCTGAGTATGCGATTGGCGCGCTCTTCTCGGGGACGGATCGGCCTGCCAAGCTGCGCCTGCAGTTCCTGCTTGATGCGGCGCCGGAATATCAGGAGCAGAGCCACGAGCAGGCCGAGAAACAGGGGGGCGATGCGCAGGGCGGCCCGTGGCAGCCGGTCGGCGAGCTGGCGGACGCCCTGCGGTGCGGTAAGCAGCTGTATCTGTTCGCCCAGGCGCAGGAGGTCCATGTAGGCATAGTTGCGCGTCCACAGCAGGTTGCTGGTCAGGAACTCTTCGTAGCTCCGGATTGACTCGAAAAGGCTCCCGGCGAGCTCGTTGGTATCGATCAGGACCTGCTGCAGGTGTGACTGCGTTTGCGTGTTGTCTCGCAACAGGC
Organism: Chromatocurvus sp.; assembly: GCA_041685155.1. Lineage (GTDB taxonomy): Bacteria > Pseudomonadota > Gammaproteobacteria > Pseudomonadales > Halieaceae > Chromatocurvus. The sequence continues at coordinate 1,482 of JAWLGG010000340.1, read as the reverse complement.
GGATGCGCTGCTTGAGAAGTTTGTCGAGGGTGTCGCGCAGGTCGCTGTCCCAGTCCGTGCGGTCGGGAAAGCGGGCGTTCAGCACGGCATCGCGATCGGACAGTTCGCGAATGTCCTCGTCGTTGTCAATGGCGGCAATGGCAACCTGGTTGATGTGGCGGTTGCGCTCATCTATCTGTGCGGCGATGCTGCGCTGGCTCGGCAGGGTACCCAGGCGGGTCAGCATGACGTCGGCAAGCTCCGGCTGCAGTCCGGAGATGGCAAGGCGCCTGCGCGACAGTGAAGCGTCACGCTCTATGGTGTCCAGCGTGTCGCGCAGCGCCAGGCTCTCCCTACGCGCGGAATTCAGCTGCACGCTAAGGGCCTCCTGCTCACGGGCGAGCTCCACGTTTTCCTCGGCGAGCACCTGCAGTGCGGGAATCCGAGTGCTCATCTCGGCCGCAATGCTGCTTGCCTCCTCGATCTGGCGCTGTGCGGCGGTCTGCCGCAGCTCCCTTGCCGCTTCGGCGAGCGCCGCGAGGCGCTGGTCCTGCCGGCTGACCTTGACGTCCAGCCAGTTTCGCTCTGCGGTCAATATGGTGTCGAGCACCGGCTGACTGCGCACGCGTAGCGCCAGGAGCTCCGACTCGGCGCTCAGCTCGGCCCTGCGTGCCTGCAGAACGGCTGCGGCAATGCGCTCCTGCAGCGGTGCACCGGCGGACGGTGCTTCGCGGGGGAGGGCCTCGAGCAGAGTCTGAATCCGGACCAGGCGATCGCGCTGAGTGCTGTCCTGCGTGCGCGCCGAGGACAGCTCTGCATCGATGGCGGAGCGCCGGGCCGTGGCGCTGCGGCGCTCGGCGATAAGTAGCTGGATCTCCGCTTCCAGCTGATCCAGCGTCATGTCGGGATCCGGAGTCTGAGGCGGATTTTCCGTGGCTTCGCGGATGAGCGCTTCGTAACGGTCTGTCTCTGCCTCGCTGTGCTCTACCAGGCTCTCGACGTCACCCGCGCTTGCCTGAAGTTCCCTCGCCGACGCCAGCGCCTCGGCGGCGGTGCCTAGCTCAGCGGCAAGCCGGGTCTGCTCTTCCGCGGAAAGCCCCGTGGCCTTTTCGAGCTGCTGTTTCAATGTGTCGATCGCCTCGGCGGGCGTGGGCTGCGCGACGCCGGTCATGCTCAGGAGAAGGCAAAAACAGGCGAGCAACCAGCGCGCCGCAGCGATGCGGCATAGCGTGACAGCAGGGCGGTATGCGGTAGCCAAAAAATCCAACTCGTGCACAGGTCAGGGAAGCATGCAAGACTAGCATATCCCGCACTGCCCGCGTGGCATTGCGCGAACTGTCGGGATCACGGCTTGCTTGCCGCCTCGCTATGCCGGATAATCCCGCTCCCGCGAAAGCGGAACTCCGGTAACCCGGATGGTCCCCTCGCAACGTCAGGTAGTGAACCCCGCCAGGCCCGGAAGGGAGCAACGGTAGCTGCCAACGCGTGTGCCGGGGTGTGGCT
>JAWLGG010000339.1:0-4129 GCA_041685155.1 Chromatocurvus sp. | reverse complement strand
AGCGTGGTGAACTTCCCGACGCTATCGGCAGCAAGCGACACCGCGACGAAATCGACATTAATTTTTAAAGATCTGTCCGAATCAGGTTGACAGGTTCCGGGATCGGGAGCGTGGTCGATGAGTTCCAGGCCTGCCTTGGCGATCTCGAGAAATCACCGGATATCCCCCGCCACTATGTGCCCGGACATGGTGACTTCACCCACCGGAACCTTCGCATGGCTTGCGACGGGAATCTCTGGCTTTTCGATTGGGAGTATTGCGAGTGGATGCCACCGCTCGCGGACGAGTTGCGTTACTGGGCGGCACACTACGCGTTTGCGATTATGCCGCGACCACGAGCTGCAGCAAGGAAGATTGTCGACACCCTCCGTCACCGCGGTACGGTAAACGACATCAGGGAGGCCGTTGTGTGGCCGGAGTTCAATCGACCGGTGGAGCAGGCTATCCGTCAGGCAGTCGGTCGCATAGTGGCCTGATGGGATCTGCTGTGCACACGCCAGGCGCCGTCACCTGATCTCCGAGCTCTTGCCCTGCCTGACCCCGGGTTGCCCGCTGGCGCTGGGCCGAGCCTGCGAATTCAGCTGGACGCGGGCGGCCGAAGCGACTTGCGAGGTCTATGCGCGACTGATGGCTGGGCACATCTGAGATTGGGGGCCTGTGACGGGACCGTTCATACCCGTCAAGCCCTTCGGGCATTCCATCCCGCGCCGAGGTATGCGCGGCCTGAGCATGCTTGAGCTCATCACGCGAGGGAAACCCTATTGGCCATGCGCAGAGTTCGTTATCGGATCGCTTCGCCAGAATTGCCAAGACCGTCTCGGTCAAAGCCCATCGAGCGCGTGGTGCGCAGAATAGAGCTCTTGGAGAGCCCCTTGCACGGCGAGCAACTGGTCTGGAGGACCCTGCTGAACGACTTCTCCCTCCTTCATCACGATCACGTGCTGCGCCCGTTTTAGCGTGTTCAGCCGATGCGCGACCAGGACCACCGCCGTTTCCGTCGAGAGGCGCTCGAGCGCGGCCTGGATCGCCGTTTCCGTCACTCCGTCCACAGCGTTGGTCGCCTCGTCGAGAATCAAAATGTCGGGTCGGCACAGTATCGCTCGCGCGAGCGCAATCCGCTGGCGTTGGCCACCGGATAGCCGGGTGCCACGCGGACCGACCTCGGCGTCATAGGCTGCGGGAAGTGTGACAATGAAGTCGTGCGCCTGGGCGATCTTCGCAGCTTTTTCGATATCCTCGTCACTGGCTTCATGCAAGCCGTAGGCGATGTTGAAACGCACGGTGCCGGACATAAGCTCTGCATCCTGACCGGCAAACGCGATATGCGCACGCCAATCGCGGAGATCGAGCTCGCGCAGGTCGATGCCATCCGCCCGTATCGCCCCGGCTTGGGGATCATGCAGCCGGCAGAGGAGATGAATGAGGGTCGATTTGCCGGCGCCGGAGTCACCGACGATCGCGTTGACCGTACCGGCCTTAAACGACACCGACACATCCCTGACAGCTGCGGCATTGGCGCCGGCGTAACCAAATGTGACCTGGTCGAACTCAACCCCTTCGCGAAGGCGCTCTATCCGCCGGGTTCCTGACTCCAGGTAAGGCTTGTCGGAACGGTCGAGCAGTGCCTGGAGCTCGCGGATACCGCCCGCATAACTGGCCAGGAGCACGCGCGAGGTATTGACGCGCTTTAGCGGGGCCTGCATGCGATAGAGGAGGAACATGAACACAAGAACGGTGGGGACCCCGATCTGGAGGTACCAGGCAAGGCCAAGAACTGCAACGAAGACCGGAACGTAGAGGAACTCCACCACGACGGGTAACAGCTCATTCAGGGTCTCGGTGCGCTGGTAGGCATGCTTGACCTCCTGCGCCGCGTTCTCGAAGCGCTGGGCCTCTGCAGCCTCCTGGTTGAAGATCCGGATAGTCCGCATCCCGACCAACATCTCGAGAATCCGTGCCGAGAGCTCAGAGTAGGAGCTCACCACCTGGTCCCCCCAGATATGCGCTCGGGCCGCGAGGAGACGCACGGCAAGCGAGACGGGCACTACCAAAAGTGCGACCACAACGGTCAGTTGCCAGGACAAAAACAGCAGCAGGACACCGAACACGGTCACCGTGCAAAGGCCACCTATCATGGTGGTGAGCGCGCGCAACGCTTCGCTGGTTCGATACGTCTGATAATCGAGCAGGTTCACGAGCTTGCCCTGGGGCAGGCGCGAGAAATACTCGTAGCCGACACTCAGCAGCTGGCGGGCGAGCGCCACGCGCAGGTCGAGCATCGCGCGGGCAATGACACTGATCGAAACGTAGGCATTCAGTGCGAAGATCAACGTCTTGAGCGCCACCAGGCCCACAATCATCACACTGAGGACCAGCAGTGAACGATCGCCACCCAAAAACCCGGCTACGCGCCGCAGCAATTCAGCCAGTGGACCGGATGCTTCGCCCTCCATGGTGCCCTGCAGCATCTGGTCCAGCAGTGGGATGATCAGGCCAATGCCCAGACCTTCCGCCAGCGACGCAGCAAGCCCAAGCAGCACCATTACCGGGATTGCCCAGGGATAGGGACGCGTGAATTCCAGCAGGCTGCGGATGGCCTGCAGGGTCATTCGGATTCCCTCTGCTGGTTGCGCGGGGTGATCACCATGGCGTTGCGCATGGCGCGTATTTCCACGCGCGTCCGCTGTCGATAGAGATACCAGCGGACGAGCCGATCGACGGTGTGCCTGGGTAGGATGGCATTAGCTGAGAGCAATGCACCGCGACGCAATCCACGTCTGAGGCTACCCACGATGGCTTCCATGCCACGCTCACCCAGTTCGAGCTCGGTAGCCAGCGCCCGCGCAAGCATGGGCTCGTCAAGCCCGAGCTGAGCGGCATACTCCATCACCCATCGGATGAATTGGTGCCGCTCCGGATGCGGCTGGCCGGTGCGGTATTCGCCGGTCTTCTGGGCCTGGTGCGTCAGAGATTCAGGGTGCTGCCGATAGCGGGCCAGGCAATCCTGGATGACCAGCACCGACTCGTTTAGAAGCAGCTTGACGATGATCGCCTGGTCCTCGTACTGGCTGATAAAGTTCTCCGGTATGCCACCGAGCTCGGTGATGAACCGCCGCCGGAACGTGATGCTACATACTGCGGGCATAGGGGCGCCAGGCGTCGAGAGCGTGCTAGCGATCAGCACGGGCGGCGGGATGATCTGGTTGCTGGGGGAAGCTGGTCCGATGATTTCGTCAGGCATTCGGGCAAGTTCAGCGAGACGCCCTCGGACGGGCGCCCAGTCACGCCAATACAGCTCCCGGTTGATCACCACGCCCAGACCGGGATCGGCCTCGAGGAGCGCGACCGGGCGCTCGAGTCGGCGCGGCTCGTAGACATCGTCGGCATCGAGAAATGCGAGATACCGACCTCGGGCCATCTGCATACCCAGGTTGCGCGAGGGACCTGTGCCCCGGTTCTTTCGGCCCGGATGCTCGAAAACGCGAATCCGCCCGGGATCGACGGCCGCGTAATCCTCGGCGATGTCGCGGCTGCCGTCCGACGATCCGTCATCCACGAGCACGAGCTCCCAGGAAGAGAGGGTCTGCTTGCAGACGCTTTCGATGGCTTCTGCAAGATACTTGCGCGCGTTCAAGAAGATCAGGATGACAGACGTCAACGGCTCTGGTGAGCTTCCCGGGCCTGCCTCGCGGAATCCGGTCGAGGGTTTCCCGCTCATGTAGATCCCTTCTCAAGCAGTCTTGAGCGGCCGCGCCGCGACAGCGTCCGGGTCAGTTTCCAATACTCCCGTTGCCCCCGCAGGTAATCGAGCTGGTAGTCGAGAGCGATGACTCTCCGGTACCACGACCCCGGCAGGGAGCATTCGAGCATGGATCTCAACGCGGCCCCGATGCGACCGCGCATAGTCGCCAGCCAGCCGGCAGGATGGGCGACACCAACGCGCCGCGCCCGGAGGGTGTCGATGATCAACGGTTCGTCAACCCCGTGCTGGCCAAGATAGCCCAACTGCCAATCCAGGAACCGCAGGGTGTCCATTCGCGCCGACTCGGCAGCCGACGGTCCCGAGTCCTTCGCCTTCCTCGTCACTGATGCGGCGTTATAACGGTAACAGGCGAGGTAGGCTTGGAGC
>JAWLGG010000338.1:0-4130 GCA_041685155.1 Chromatocurvus sp. | reverse complement strand
CTGCTCGCACAGCCGGGCAAATTCTGCCGTCGTTTCCTGATAAGTCGCCATGGGGTTTCCTCACATGCCAGAGCCAGTCCACTCGCATCGCGCCGCAGCACGAGCGAAACATGTGCGGAGTGTAGTCAGCTGAGCCTCATAAATGAAATAGATGTATTATATCTTTGACATTCACGAGGCAAATACACGCCTTCGCCTCAGATCTCCCAGCGACGCCGGCGCAGGTACACGGCGAGCGCCGTGGCGCCTGCCGCAAAGAGGAGTCCGGCAGCCAGTGACAGCCAGTCCACGGCACTCCAGTCCGGCCCGAACAGGTAGAAGCCCACGCCGTCGTCGTTCTCCGCCAGGTGTGGCATGTGCCGGCCGATCGCGTCGAGGACAAAGCCCGTTCTCAGGAACAGCGTCTCTAGCAGGATCACGCCGACCACCGGTGTCACGGCGAGAAGAAAGGGCGAGCGCTTCGCCGCGGCCGAGGCCAGCAGCAGCCAGGCGGCAACCGGCGCCAGCCACAGCGCGCTGAGCAGCCAACCACCGATCTGGTCGACCAGGAGCCGACCCGGCGCCAGGTTGTCCATGAGCACCGCCATCGGCTGCATGCCCAGGCGCCATACCATGAGCATGGCGATCAGCGTGGTGATCACCTGCAGGGCGATGCTGATGGCGATGAGGATTGCCGGTGCCGCGATGAGCGCCACCCCGAGCTTGCTGAGCACGCTCTCCCACTCCGATACCGGCAGCGAGCGCCAGAACAGGATGCTGCGGTCCTTGCGGTCGTCATACAGCGCGCCCAGCAGGTACTGGGAGACGGTGATCATCAGCACCAGCAGCAGCGCGTTGTGCAGCATGTTCAACAGGGGGTTGAGGCTGCGAATGCGCTCATCACTGGCCTGGCTGGCGGGCACATCGCGATCGTCCGGGGGCGGCGGACTGAAGGTCCAGTCGAGATCAAAATCCCAGGCCGCATCCGGCAACTCCGGCGGCGCGGGCCGGGTGGGAAGTTCAACATCGTCGTCGGCGTCACCCATGCCGACCGACAGGCGGCTGTCGTCACTGTCGCTGCGGATAATGATCGTCGTCCCCTGCCCGTCGGCCTGCTTCTCGATGACCTGCACCAGGGTGTCGCCAAACACGCTGATGCGATCGATGACCAGCACGCTCAGCAGCATGCCCACCGCGAGCAGCATGGCGATGACCAGCGGCGCCCAGAAGAAGGCCCGCCGGTGCTGGCGCAGCTCGCGCTGCAACAGTGTGAATACCCGCTGTGACCGGCTGTTGTTCACGAGCGCACCTCCCGGCTCAGCTGGGCGACAAACAGATCCGAGACCGATGGCGTGCGGCACTCCCCCAGCGGCGCCAGCAGCTGGCTGTCGATGTCCTCGTAGATGATGGCCTTGCCGCCGAGAATGCTGCGCGCACCGAGGTGGGGAATGGCCTCGGCGCGGGCGACGGCCTCGCCCACGCAGTGCAGCTCTACATAGCTCGACTCCAGCTCGGCCAGCGGCCGGTTGAGCACGATGCGGCCCCGGTCCATGAACACGACATGGGTCAGGATATTCTCGACTTCCTCCACCTGGTGGGTGGAGATGAGAATGGTGCGCTGCTCATCAAAATAGTCGGTGAGAAGCTGCTCGAAAAAACGGCGCCGAAAGAGAATATCCAGGCCGAGTGTGGGCTCGTCGAGAATCAGCAGCCGGGCGTCTATGGCCATGACCAGGGCGAGGTGCAGCTGCACGGTCATGCCCTTGGACAGCTCGCCGACAACGCGCCCCGGCGTGACATCGGTGGCCGCAAGGAAGGTCTCTGCCAGTCCGCGATCGAAGCGCGGGTGCAGGCCATTGACCGCATCCAGGAGCTGTTCGACGCGCATCCAGCGCGGCAGAACCGCGGTATCGGCGATAAAGCTCACCTCCTCCATCAGGCGTGCGTGGTCGCGCAGTGGCTGCCGGCCCAGGACCGAGAGCTCGCCCTCTGCCGCTGTCAGGCCGAGCAGGGCGCGCAGCAGCGTGGTCTTGCCAGCGCCATTGGGGCCTATCAGCCCCACTACCGCGCCGGCGGGAATGTCGAGATCCACGTGATCCACGGCGGGCACGCCACCAAAGGCCCGGAACAGCCCGCGTGCGCTGATGATGTCAGTCATTCCTCTTTGCCCCGTTCCTGCAGCAGCCTCTCGACCACTGCCTCCATGCCAAGACCCAGCATGCGCACACGCTGTGCGAACGCCGGGACCTCCTCCTCAAGAAATCGCGCCTGCTGGTCATCCGTCAGAGTCTCTCGCGCTCCCTGCATGACAAACATGCCAAGACCCCTGCGCTTTTCCAGCAGGCCGATGTCCACCAGCTCCTGGTAGGCCTTGGCAACGGTCAGGTGATTGATCTTGTAGTCCGCCGCCACCTGGCGCACCGAGGGCACGGCCTCCCCCTCGGGAAAGGTCCCGTCCATCACCCGCTGCACGACGAGGTCGCGCAGCTGGCGGTATATAGGCTGTCTGTCATTCCACTCCACCATGCCAGTCCTCTGTGCAGTTCAGTGCGCAAGGCCATCGCGGGCCGCGCGCTGGCCCACTACCGGTCGCGCCGGCTGATGCGGCCGGAGCCCAGAATCGTCGTACTCTTCTCTGCATCGCCCTCGTACACCACATTGCCGCTGCCGAGTATGGTGACATCGAGATTCTCGAGCAGGTCGCCGAGACGCGCGTCGCCGGAGCCGACAATATTCACTTCAGCGCGGCGTGCCGGAACGGCGGCGAGATCGACATTGCCGGCGCCGACAATGGACAGTTCCAGCGTGTCGACCGGCGTGGCGGCCTGCACACGCAGGTCGCCGGAGCCCTGAACCACGACCTCCACGGCATCCGCGGCCAGGCTGCCGAGCAGAATATCACCCGAGCCGGCGATCACCGCCTCCAGGTCGCTGACCTCCGCCGAGACCAGCTGTATGTCGCCCGAGCCCGAGACCCGCAGGGCCAGGCTGTCGCCGGACAGTTCGTGCAGCCGCGCATCCCCGCTGCCGTCCACGGTGAGCTCCAGGTCCTCCACGGTGAAGGCGCGCATGTAGAGCAGCGCGGAGCCCATGATGTGCACCTGCGAGACCGACGGCAGCGTGACGCGAAACTTCACATCGGGGAAAGTCTCCCGACGATGCCCGCGGCTGTAGCCGAGGATCAGGCCGCGGGAGGTCGCCTCGTAGGGAACCCTGTCGAGATCCCTGCGCGGCCCGCGCACCAGAAGCGCCGGCTCACCCTGGGACAGCTCGACCTCCACGCCGCCGCGCACCTCGAGGCGGGTCACGGCCGGAATGTCGACGGCCAGGGTCTCCCCGGCGGACACCGCGCGGCTGCCGGCAACCAGGGCGGCACAGACGAAAAAGGCGAGCGCGCTGGCCAGCAGGCGGCGGCCGCCAAGGAGAATTTTCTGCCTGTGTGGATGGTACATGTCTATCACCTGCTTGATGTGATGGTGTTATATATAACTATAACACTAAAATCCTGAGACGCAAGCCCCTTTTGACCCGCCGGCACAGGAGCACTGGGCAGCTGCCGACCGGAGCCATCAACAAGACTGGGCGCGAAACACACCCTTGCCAATGACAGGGGCTTCCTCAATGTCGCAGTGGACTTCAACACCTGCGCGGCGGCTGGCGCAATGATCGCTACAGCGTCACGGCCTGGGTCGAGAACGTGCTCGAGGACAGGCCGGGCGCTGCTGCGTCAGCGCCCCTTCTTGCGCTGGCGCTTCTTCTTTTCCTGCTTGACGTGGGCCATCATGCGGCGCTTGCGCGCCACCTGACGCTGGGTGAGCTGGTTGCGACGGTCGGCGTAGGGGTTCTCGCCGCTGCGGAATTCGATGCGCACGGGCGTCCCTACCAGCTCTAGCTCGCGGGTGAACACTTTCTCCAGATAACGCTGGTAGCTTGCGGGGATGGCGTCCGTCTGGGTGCCGTGGATCACGATCAGCGGCGGGTTGCGGCCACCCGCGTGCGCGTAGCGCAGCTTGATCCGGCGCCCGTTGACCATGGGCGGTACGTGGGAGGCGACCGCGTCCTCGAGGATGCGCGTCAGCTGGTTGGTGTTGAGCTTGCGCGTCGCCGAGCGGTGCGCGGCGTCTATAGAGCGGTAGAGATGCCCGACGCCG
>JAWLGG010000337.1:422-4137 GCA_041685155.1 Chromatocurvus sp. | reverse complement strand
CCTGAGGACAGCGGCCTTGCCGAAGACTTGCTCGATATGATGCATCGTTTCGGGGCAGATTATACCAATACTTTCCGCGACCTGGCCTCGGGTTCCTTGTCGGATGACACCATGTACCAATCCCGGGATTTCAAAGAATGGTATGGACGCTGGCAGGCCCGGCTTGAAAGGCAGCCCGAGTCCAGAGAGGCATCCCGCCGGGTCATGAAAACTTTCAACCCGGCAGTCATCCCCCGCAACCACCGGGTGGAGGAAGCCCTGGAAGCGGCAGTGGAGCACGATGATTTCACGGTCATGGAAAGACTGCTGGAGGTCTTGTCCCGACCTTACAGACAGCCTCCTGAAGAGGCCGGCTATCATCTGCCCGCACCCGCCTCGGCAAAGCCCTATCGAACATTTTGCGGGACTTAGAATCTCAGCCTTCCGCGCACTTCTTGCCATACAAATCACTATTCGGGGCATCCCCGATATTGCGCCTTGAATCCCCCATTCCTCAGATCCGCCAAATCCCAAATACTGCCATGCCATAGCCGCATGGTGCATAGGCGTTCAGCGGGCAGCTAATGTATTTTTATATTCTTGCATAAATACTTTTGGTTGCTACAATATATTATTTACATTTAATATGATAAACGAAAACGGCTTAATCACTTCCTGGGACCAGTCAGGTGAGAGTGCTTTGGAATACCTCGCGCATATGGTTTCAACGAACTCACCGCTTGGTGCGGTTCCGGGTTCCACGGCTGTTCGTGGTGGTTGTAGCGCTCCGGGCTGTCGATCTGCACGGCGTGTAAGAGAACATCGGCCTGCTGCTTGCGGTGAAACTGGTTTTCTTGTCGCCGGTATTGCTGTTAATCAGCCCCCCGGCAGCTGGTAACTTTCGGCCTGACGGCAGGGAAAAATCATGATCCATACGAATCGGAACCCCACGAGAGAGCGTGCAAAAAAGGGTGGTCCGCCTTTCTTTGGGGAAACCCGGCTGCCGACAATGGAAATTTCCGGATCGATTCTCCTGCTCGTGGCAACGCTGGCCGCTCTCTGGGTGATCAGCCTCTATAATTTCCTGCTTTTTCACGCCATAGCCGAGGGTTTCGCCATCATCATTGCCTGTGGAGTGTTCATGCTGACATGGAACTCCCGGCGATTGCTGGACAACAACTACCTGCTGTTGGTCGGGATGGCTTATGCTTTCATCGGGGCAATTGACCTCCTCCACACACTTGCCTATCCGGGGATGGGTGTTTTCGTTGGCTACAGGGCGAATCTGACGGCACAATTGTGGATTGGGGCACGCTACATGGAAGCGCTCACGTTCCTGGCGGCGCCCCTGATGCTGACGCTACGGATCAGGCCGCGGCTGACGGTACTGGCTTACGCGGGGGCCACGGCGCTGCTTATTGCTGCGGTATTCAGCGGGGTATTTCCCGCCTGCTTCATTGAGGGATCAGGAATAACGGTATTCAAGGTCGCAAGCGAGTACGTGGTCTGCGGGCTACTGGTCACCTCGGCCGTATTTCTTTGCCTCAAAAGATCGGCGTTCGAGCCAGGCGTTCTGTATATGCTCTTAGCGTCCATATGCCTGACGATCTTATCAGAGCTGTCCTTTACGCTATATTCCGACCCCTACGATTTTTTCAACCTCATGGGGCACTTTCTCAAGCTCGTTTCGTTCTATCTTATTTATAGGGCGGTCATCGTGACCGGCCTGGCACGCCCCTATGATCTGCTCTACCGCCGCTTGAACGAGAGCGAAAGGCGTTACCGAAGTCTGTTCAGCACCATGACGGAGGCTTTCGCACTCCACGAGATAATTACCGGGCAAGACGGCACGCCCACAGACTATCGTTTCATCGAGATTAACCCCGCATTTGAGAACCTGACCGGACTGGAGCGCGAGAAGGTAGTGGGCCGGACCGTGAGGGAAGTCCTGCCCAATACCAAGGATTACTGGATTGACATTTACGGGAAGGTGGCGTTGACAGGGGATCCCGCACACATCGAACGCTACTCGGCTAAGCTGAAGCGCTGGTACGAGGCGTTCATTTACCAGACTGAGCCCGGACGCTTTGCAGGGCTTTTCACTGACATCACCGAGCGCAAGCAGGCCGAGGAACGCACACAGGAGGAGCACTGTCGGACCGCATTCGCCAATCGCGTCCTGCGAGCTTTCATAGAGTGCGAGGGCGATGACGTCTTCGACCAAGCCCTGGCCGTTGTGCTAAAAGAGATGGCCAGCCGTCATGGCGTCTTCGGCTACATCTCTCAACCGGGACATCTGATCTGCGCGAGCATGTCGAAACTGCTCTCCGCCTGCGAGATCGAGAGCAAGTGCATCCACTACCCGCCGGAAAAGTGGAAGGGCCTATGGGCGCAGGCTCTGACGGAAAAACGCTCGCTCTATACCAACGAGGCGCCGCCCGTTCCGCCCGGCCATCCGATCATCCATAACAACCTCGCAACGCCGATCCTGCTTCACGGCGAGGTCATCGGGCTTCTGAACATCGCTAACAAGGATGGCGGCTACACCGATGAAGACAGTGACAGGCTTGACGGCCTCGCTACCCGGATCGCCCCGATTCTATACGCTTGGATACAAAGACATCTCCGCGAAGAGGAGCATAAAGCGGCCGAGGTGGCCTTGCGCGAAAGCGAGGAAAAACTGGCACTGGCGACCAGTGGAACGCAGGTCGGCATCTTCGACAGGAATCTTTTAACCGGAGAGATTGCAGCGACCGAGCAAAACGTTCGATTGCTGGGGATGCCACCCGCCGCAGCAGCAGGAACAAGAACAAGAACAAGAACAACACTTTCCCAATTTTATGGGTATAGCGACTGGGCGGAGCGTGTCCACCCGGAAGATCTTCCTGGTGTCGAGGCGGAGATGGAGCGCTGCATGGCTCAACACACGCCGTTTGAATCGGAGTACCGGGTTATCTGGCCAGATGATAGCGTGCATTGGCTCGCCGCCCGCGGCATATTCCAGTACGACGACGAAGGGCAGCCCATGCGCCTGCTCGGCATTCTTATGGACATCACGGACCGGAGGCAGGCCGAAGAAAAGATCCGAGAAATGAATCAGGAACTCGAGCGCCGGGTGGCGGAACGGACGCAGCAATTGCAAGCGTTGACAATGGAACTCTTCGATGCTGAAAACCGGGAGCGCCAGCGTCTGTCGCAAATGCTGCACGACGAGTTGCAGCAGCAGTTGGCCGCCATCAAACTGCGCATTAGCAGCCTTGTCCACGAAGAGGGGGTGACGCCCGCAGTCCACAAACGGATTCAGGATACTGTCTCGATGGTCGATGACGCGATCGCCGAGAGCCGGTCGCTGTCCCGCGAGCTGTATCCGACGACTCTGCGAATGCACGGCCTGTTCAGTGCGTTACAGCAACTATTCAAGGATATGAACCGGAAGCACGGTCTGGAGCTCAGCCTGGAACTTGCACCGGAGGCAGATGTCAGGTCCGAGCGGATCGGGGCCATTCTGTACCAGGCCGTCAGGGAACTGCTGTTCAATGTGGTCAAGCATTCAGGGGCCCTTGAGGCATCGGTGGCAGCGTGTTGTGCGGATCATGAGATCCGCATCAGCGTCCGGGACAGCGGGCGGGGGGTTAATCCAGACTGGATGCGCGACAAGGCCCAGCAGTCCTCCTCTCTGGGACTGAAGAGTATCGAAGAGCGGATCGTGTACCTCGGGGGCCGTGTAGAGATAGAA
>JAWLGG010000337.1:0-412 GCA_041685155.1 Chromatocurvus sp. | reverse complement strand
AAGGCGATCCGGGCAAAGGCTGCTGTGTGACGCTCGGTCTGCCTGTCGACATTGCGGAAGAGGGGCTCCCGGCACCGGGCACTGAGGATGAAGCGGTCTCTGCTTCGGCAGCGCGGACGGTAGCCGCAACGGACGCTCCGGAGTTGCCGGAAAGCGAAAGAATACAGATTCTTCTGATCGACGACCATGACCTCATGCGTGAATCTCTTGCCTCGGAGCTTGCGAAGGAACCCGATTTCGACGTAATCGGCCAGGCCTCCGACGGAGTCGAAGGCGTGAAGCTCACCATAGAGCTGGCCCCAGATGTAGTTCTGATGGACGTGAACATGCCGGGCATGACCGGCATCGAAGCGACCGCCAGGATCCGTGAAAAGTTTCCTCACGCCGTTGTCATCGGCCTCACCATGTATAG
>JAWLGG010000336.1:0-4149 GCA_041685155.1 Chromatocurvus sp. | reverse complement strand
CGCTGCGGCCCGACACGCGGCTGGTCAGCATCATGCATGCCAACAACGAAATCGGCACGATCAACGATATCGCCGCCATCGCCGCCGTCACCCGCGATGCCGGTGTGCCACTGCACGTCGACGCGGCACAGAGCGCGGGCAAGCTGCCGGTGGATGTCAACGCCCTGCAGGTCGACCTGATGTCGCTGTCGGCGCACAAGATGTACGGCCCCAAGGGGGCTGGCGCGCTGTACGTGCGGCGCCAGCCCAGGGTGCATCTGCAGGCGCAGATGCACGGCGGAGGCCACGAGCGCGGCATGCGCGCGGGTACGCTGGCGACGCACCAGGTCGTCGGCATGGGCACGGCGGCGCGACTGGCCGCCGCCTCGCTGGATACCGAACCGGCGCGGCTGCGGGGCCAGCGGGATCGCCTCTGGGCGCTGCTCAGGGATCTGGGCGACGTCGAGCTCAACGGGGACCCCGATGCCCGCCTGCCCGGCGCGCTGAACGTCAGCTTTGGCGGCGTGGAAGGCGAGACCCTGCTCCTGTCCCTGAACGATCTTGCCGTCTCCACCGGCTCCGCCTGCACCTCGGCCAGCCTGGAACCGTCCTACGTCCTGCGCGCCCTGGGGGTGCCCGACCAGCGCGCGCACAGCTCGCTGCGGCTCAGCCTCGGCCGCTTCACCACTGACGAGGAGGTGGCGTACGCCGCAGAACGCCTGTGCGATTGCGTGCAGCGGCTGCGCGGAGAGCTGTCCCACGCGGCATCCTGAGCTGACCGAAAGCGGATGAAACCGCGCCGTGGTGCGCGTATAATGCGGCACCCGGCGACCGGGTGTGGCGCAGTGCCACGCGGGTCGGCCAATCAATCAATGTGACAGGTGGAGACAACCCTATGGCGGTGCAGCGCACGCTTTCTATCGTAAAACCCGATGCGGTCGGCAAGAACGTGATTGGCAGGATCTACTCCCGTTTCGAGGACAACGGCCTGCGCGTGGTGGCCGCGAAAATGCTGCACCTGAGCGAGGCGGTGGCCGGTGGTTTCTACGCCGAGCACCGTGAGCGTCCCTTCTTCAAGGATCTTGTCGGCTTCATGACCTCCGGCCCGGTCATGGTCCAGGTGCTCGAGGGTGAGGACGCCATCGCGAAAAACCGCGAGCTGATGGGCGCGACCAACCCGAAAGAGGCCGATGCGGGCACCATCCGCGCCGATTTTGCCTCCTCCATCGACGCCAACGCGGTGCACGGCTCGGATTCGGAAGCCTCGGCTGCACGGGAAATCGCCTACTTCTTCGCGTCCAGCGAGGTCTTCAGCCGCGCCTGAGCGCGGTCCCCGCCATGAGCAGCGTGATTGCCACCAGCACGGCCACGGACAGCGGGCGCATCAACCTGCTGGGCATGCCGCGTGCGCAGCTGGAGGCGTGGTTCCGGTCCATCGGCGAAAAATCCTTTCGCGCCCAGCAGCTGCTGAAGTGGATGCACCACGAGGGCGAAACGGACTTCCAGCGCATGAGCAACCTGTCCCGTGCCCTGCGCGAGAAGCTGGAGACCATCGCCGAGGTGCGCCCGCCGCTGGTGGAAAGCCAGCACGACTCCACCGACGGTACGCGCAAGTGGCTGGTGCGTGTGGATGGCGGTGGCCTGGTGGAGACCGTGCTCATTCCCGACGGCGGTCGCGCCACCCTGTGCGTTTCATCCCAGGTGGGCTGCAGCCTGGACTGCAGTTTCTGCTCCACGGGCAAGCAGGGCTTCATGCGCGACCTGACGGCTGCGGAAATCATCGGTCAGGTGTGGCTGGCGATAAAATCCTACGACGCCTTCCAGTCCGGCAAGGGTCGCGTGGTCACCAACATGGTAATGATGGGCATGGGCGAGCCGCTGCTGAATTTCGACAACGTGGTGGCGGCCATGAACCTCATGATGGAGGATCTGGCCTACGGTATTTCCAAGCGCCGCGTCACCCTGAGCACCTCGGGCGTGGTGCCGGCGCTGGACCGCCTGGCCACGGTCAGTGAGGCCAGCCTCGCGGTGTCGCTGCACGCGCCGAACGATGCGCTGCGCAACCAGCTGGTGCCGATCAACCGTCGCTACCCCATTGCCATGCTGCTCGACAGTGCCCGGCGCTACATCGATGCCCAGACCGACCGCAAGCGCGTAGTGACAATCGAGTACACCATGATGGCCGGCATCAACGACCAGCGGGAGCACGCGCAGGAGCTCGCCGTGCTGCTGAGGGATTTCCCCTGCAAGATCAACCTGATTCCGTTCAACCCCTTCCCGGGCTCCGGCTATGAGAGGCCCAGCGGCAACGCGGTGAGCCGGTTCTGGCAGGTGCTGGTGGATGCCGGTTTCGTGGTCACCGTGCGCACCACCCGCGGTGACGACATCGCCGCGGCCTGCGGGCAGCTGGTGGGCGAGGTGGTCGACAGAACGCGGCGCAGCGAGCGCCACCGTCGCAGGGCCGGCGAGGCGCTGGAGCAGGTGGGTGGGCATGCCTGACGCCGCGCGTCTGACCCCCGGGTGCCGCGCGGCCTCAGCTGCAGTGCTCGCGCTGTGCCTGTGCGCCGTGAGTGCCTGCGTGACCACGCAGGAGACGGTGTTCACCGAGCCGGCCTCGCCGGACGAGGTGTTCACCCAGCGGGTGGACCTGGCGCGCAAATACATCGGTGACGGCAACTGGGATGCCGCCAAGCGCAACCTCAAGGTGGCGGCGAACATCAATGATCGCAAGCCGGAGGTGCACGAGGCCTTCGCGCTGGTGTACCAGAGTACCGGCGAGATCGAGATGGCCGAGGCCAGCTACGAGCGCGCCATCGCCCTCGACAGCAAGTTCTCCCGGGCGCGCAACAACTACGCCGCCTTCCTCTTCTCGCAGCAGCGTTTCCGCGAAGCGGAGCAGCAGCTGCAGGCCGTGGTGCGCGATACACTGTACGAGGCGCGCCCGCAGGCCTTCATCAACCTGGGCCTGTGCCGGCTGGCGCTGGCCAACGATGAGGGCGCTGCAGAGGCCTTTACCCGCGCGCTCAGCATGCAGGGCAACAGCAGTATCCCTCTGCTGGAACTGGCACATCTGCGTTTCAAGGCGGGTGACTACCGCGCCGCTGGGCAATACTATGAACGCTACCGCTCCGCGGTGCGGCGCCAGTCGGCCCGTGGGCTCTGGCTGGGCATTCGCCTGGCCGGGGCCACCGGTGATCGCGACGCCGAGGGCAGCTACGCGCTTGCCCTGCGCAACCTGTACCCGCAATCCGAGGAGTATGCGGCGTACAGGCGACAGGAAGATGACTCGTGAGCATGAATCAGGCGCGCCGTCGGGCGTGCAAGGCAGGTAGGCTATGACGGCGAAATCACCGATTGTCAGGCGCAAGAGCCGGCAGATTCACGTGGGCAGGGTGGCGGTCGGCGGCGACGCGCCCATCAGCGTGCAGAGCATGACCAATACGGAGACCTGCGACGTCGAGGCGACGGTGGCGCAGATCCGCTCGCTCGAGGATGCCGGCGCCGATATCGTGCGCGTCTCGGTGCCGAGCATGGAGGCTGCCGAGGCCTTCAGCAGGATCCGGGCCCAGGTCGCGGTGCCGCTGGTGGCGGATATCCACTTCGACCATCGCATCGCACTCAAGGTCGCCGAGTACGGCGTCGACTGCCTGCGCATCAACCCGGGCAATATCGGCCGCGACGACAAGGTGCGCGAAGTCATCGACTGCGCCCGGGACAAGGGCATTCCGATCCGTATCGGCGTCAACGCGGGCTCCCTCGGCAAGGACCTGCAGCGCAAGTACGGGGAGCCCACCCCGGAGGCGTTGGTGGAGTCTGCCCTGCGCCACGTGGACATTCTCGACAAGTTCAACTACCCGGACTTCAAGGTCAGCGTGAAGGCCTCGGACGTGTTCATGGCCGTGGCGGCGTATCGCCTGCTGGCAAAGCAGATCGAACAGCCCCTGCACCTGGGTATCACCGAGGCGGGCGGGCTGCGCGGCGGCACGGTGAAGTCCTCCGTGGGCCTTGGCATGCTGCTGATGGAGGGCATCGGCGACACCATCCGCATTTCGCTGGCCGCGGATCCGGTGGTGGAGATCAAGGTCGGCTTTGATATCCTCAAGAGCCTGAAGCTGCGCTCCAACGGCATCAATTTCATCGCCTGCCCAAGCTGCTCGCGGCAGAATTTCG
>JAWLGG010000335.1:0-4154 GCA_041685155.1 Chromatocurvus sp. | reverse complement strand
GGGCTGTGGCTCGCGGGCGCCAGTGCTGTGCGCATCAGCGTGCGCCAGGGTAGCGGCGAACCCGGGTTCGACGCCCTCGTGATCGGCGGGGGCAATGATATCGGTCCCGAGCATTACCAGGGGGATATTCGCGAACCGGTAAAAACCGACGAGGCCCGGGATGCCCTGGAGATCCGCTGGATCCGCTACGCGCTGGACAACAACAAGCCGCTGCTCGGCATCTGCCGCGGCGCCCAGCTGATCAACGTGGTACTCGGGGGTAACCTGCACCAGGACATCCGCAAGATGCGGCAAAAGACCCACAATCGCCCCGGGCTCCTGCCAACCAAGACGGTTACCCTGATGCCTCGCTCGCAGATTGCGCGAACCTGCGACACCCAGCGACTGCGCGTCAACAGCCTGCATCACCAGGCAATACGGGAGGCCGGCCTGGGTCTGAAAGTCGTCGGCCGCGACCTCGACAACCTGGTGCAGGCCATCGAGTCAGGCAATGCAAGGCACATACTCGGCGTGCAGTGGCACCCCGAGTACCTGTTCTACCTGTCCGCCCAGCGTGCCCTGTTCCGCTGGCTTGTATCGCAGGAAGATACGACCCTGAGCAGCAACGATCAGTCCGGCCCGCATCCACGATCACGCCCGGGTCGGGAAGACGGCAGGCTCCGCGAAACGCCGGGCTGAACAGATTCAGCAAAACCAACCTGTCGACGAGGCATATATCCATGCATACCACACGTTACCGCTGCCTGATCCTGATACCCCTGCTCTGGGCGGGCGCGCTCGCTGCGGCCGCAGATGCCCTGCCAGTGGGCAGTGCCACATCGCTTGGCCTGTCCAAGGAGCGCCTGGAAAGGCTGGATGCCCACATGCGCCAGGCCGTCGAAGACGGCATCATGGTCGGCGGAGAAGCCGTGATCGCCCGGCGCGGGCAGGTCGCCTGGCGCAGGACCTGGGGCATGAGCGACAGGGAGGCCGCCAAGCCCGCGTCAGCGGACACGCTATACCGCATCTATTCCATGACCAAGCCCATCACCGCCGTCGCCATGATGATGCTGTACGAGGAAGGGCGCTTCCAGCTGAACGATCCGCTGGCGCAGCACCTTCCAGAATTCGCGAACCTCAAGGTGCTGGAAGACAGCGGCGATGACGAGGCGCCCGTGCTGCGGGCACCCACGCGCGCGCCGACCATCCGCGACCTGATGCGGCACACGGCGGGACTGACCTATGGCGTGTTCGGCGATACCCCTGTCGACCGCGCCTACCGCGACGTCGGACTGCTGCAGTCACCGGATCTCGAGGTTTTCACGCAGCGGCTTGCTGGCCTGCCCCTGCAGTATGATCCCGGCGAGCGATGGCACTACAGCGTGGCCGTGGATTTGCAGGGAAGACTGGTGGAGGTCCTTTCCGGCACGTCGTTCGCCGACTTCCTCGAGGAGCGCATATTCAGACCGCTGGGGATGGACGACACCGCCTTCGTGCTCCCGCCTGCGAAGGCGCCGCGCCTGGCGCAGCTTTATTCCCCGGAGGGCACAATCATCAGCTGGAATGAGCCCTGGCAGATGAGCCAGTCCCAGGCGCTGGAGGTGGCGGACCCGCGACTGAGCGAGGCTTTCACGGACGGCGGTTATTTCGCCAGCGGTGGCGCCGGGCTGGTGTCATCCACGGATGATTACCTGCGCTTCAGCCAGATGCTCCTCAACGGCGGAGAGCTCGACGGCGTGCGCCTGCTGTCGCCGCGCACAGTGCAACACATGCGCCGCAACCACCTCTCAGGCATCGGCACACAGAGTCTGACAAACGCAGGGGGGTTCGGCCTTGGCGTCGCGGTCACGATAGACCCGGGGGTCAGCGGCGAGATCGGCTCTGCAGGCAGCTATGGCTGGGGCGGCGCCGCCGGCACGCGTTTCTGGATCGACCCCGAGGAAGACCTGGTCGCGATCTTCATGACCCAGAGCGTACCGCACCAGACCCAGCTCGGAGACCAGTTCAGAACACTGGTCTACCAGGCACTGATCGACTGACACTGCCACCTGGAGGCACGCCATGAACACACACGAAGTACCGATAGCACGACAGATAGCCACCGAGCCGGACCCGATGGCGCCCTACCACATCTCCCAGGCCTTCCGCGTCGGCGACCTGCTGATCACCTCGGGCCAGGCGGCCATCAATAGCCACGGCGAGCTCGTCGGCGTGGGCGACTTTGACGCACAGGCGCAGCAGGTCTTCGCCAATCTCGCCGACATCCTCAAGGCCGGGGGCAGCAGCCTGGCCCGGGTCATCAAGGTGACGATCTACCTGACCGATATGCGCCATTTCCCGCGCATCGTGGAACTGCGCAAACAGCATTTCACGCCGCCCTACCCGGCGGACACCATCGTGGAGGTACGGGCTCTGGCGCTGCCGGAGCTGGAGATCGAGATTGAAGCGACTGCACTCGTGGGCAAGACCCCGGTGGCCGCGACCTCAGGTTGACCCGGCGGCGCCGGCAAGGACGACGGTAAGGGCCAGCAGCGCCGCGAACACTGTGGCGGTGGCCACGGCAACGGGCCAGGACAGCAGGCGTCGCTCCAGCGCCAGGCAACGGGGGGCGAGGCGTTGCGACAGCTCACCGAGCCCGGCGAGCAGACCCGCGCCGAAAGACGCCGCGCGCGTTGCCCGTGTCGACACCCACTGCGACGCGCTGGCGAGGTGCGCCTTTGCCAGCACGCAGATGACAGCCAGCAGGTACAGGACACAGGCGGCCGCGAGCGTGGCCAGCAGCGTGTACCAGACAGCCACGCTGGCCTGAGTTGGGTCGGTGATCCGGGCAACTATCAACAGCCCCGCCACCAGCGCAAGACACAGCAGTCCCGGGGCACTCCCCGCTCGCCACGGGTGCAGCCTGCCGGGCATTGGCATTAGGAGAAACAAGCCGGCGACCCGGCATCCGCCGGTCGCGACCAGCAGCCCGCCGACAAAGGACATGCCGCCACCTTTTACCTGGAAAGCGGCCCGCAGTGCGTCAAACCCCGTGGACTGGCCCTCGGTGTACAGGTAAGCCAGCAGCTCGAACAGAATGAGGTCACCCAGCACCAGCAGCACGACCTGCGCCGCCGCGGTGCGCGCATGCCCCGGGCCGTGGACGCGCAGCAGCAGCGCCACGATGCCGTAGCTGGCAACGGCGAGACCGGCGTAGAACAGCAGCGCATCCTGCGCCAGCGTGGCGGCAAGCAGCCCGATGCCTGAAAACCCGTAGACCAGCGTCAGGGCTGCCCGGCGCGTGGCCGCGCTTGCGCGCCAGAGCCAGACCCCGAACAGGAGCCAAAGCACGAGAAGCACCGCCGAGAGTAGAAGCTCCAGCGGTCCGAGGGCGAGGCGGCTGCCGAGCAGTACCAGGTCCAGCGCCACTCCGGCTGTCAGATCCACGCCGTTCACAGGTCCGCGAACTCCCGCAGCACTACCAGCTTTGCCCATTCCTGGGGGCTGTAGGGCACCGATGCAAACAGCCCGACCGCCAGCGCCAGCGCTGCCGTGACCAGCGGTGGTATGAGCAGGGCGAGGGAGGTTTCCGCCCGCGGATAGTGTCGCTCATGCGGCCAATCGCCCTCCGCCTCGAGGAACCAGGCGCGGTAGATGATGGGCAGGAAGTACATCGCGTTCAGCGCGCTGCTGCCGGCAAGCACGAGCAGCACCCAGCCCGCCCCGACTTCCATCGCACCCAGGCCCAGGTACCACTTGCTGATGAACCCCGCCACCGGCGGCACGCCGATCATGCCGAGGGCAGCCACGGTGAACGCCGCCATGGTCCAGGGCATGCGCCTGCCCACGCCGTTCATCTCGCTGATTTTGTGGATACCCAGCGTCTCGGCGAGGTTACCCGCGCAGAAGAACAGCGTGATCTTCATGATCCCCTGGTGCACCAGGTGCACCAGGCCCCCGACGCTGGCGATCGGCCCCACCAGGGCAACCCCGAGCGCGATGTAGGACACCTGGCTCACGGTGGAATAGGCCAGGCGCCGCTTGAGGTCATCCTGGAACAGCGCGCGCACCGATCCGTAGATAATCGTGGTGCTGGCCAGCCAGGCCAGCGGCATCATGACGCCCAGTCCCGCCGCGAACTGGATACCGAAAATATCGTAGACGACGCGAATGATGCCGAAAGCGCCAGCCTTCAC
>JAWLGG010000334.1:0-4169 GCA_041685155.1 Chromatocurvus sp. | reverse complement strand
GCGTGCCACAGCACCCGCGCGCGCTCCGACGGTGTCAGCGCAGACCACACGCCAGCGCGGAAGGCGTCACGGGCAGCACGCACGGCGTGAGCGACATCGTCGGCGCCAGCGGCAGGAACCCGGGCGAGGACATCCCCGGTGGCGGGATCCCGCGTTTCCAGGGTGTCACCCGACAGGGCATCGACCCACTCGCCGCCGATCAGCATCTGCATGTTGCCCCGCGCCAGAAACGCGCTGGTGGCGGCACTTTTCTCGATTTTTGCAAGGTTGACGGTCGGCATGCTCTTCTCCGCGTTGGTGATTGCCCCGAGCCTACCACCAATACGGCAGCCCTTCGGCGAAATCCGACGTACTGATCGCTCTGCGGATAATGCCTGTGGCCGCTGCGACCGCCGACGCGCGGGCAGCAGATGACACCGCGTCAGCCGACCCGGCACAGACTATCCGACTATTGAGCATTGGCGATGGAAAAGCGGCCCGTGCAGCGTTCACGCCTTACCATGCAGTTCGCAGACAGGCTGCCAATCGGTACTCAGGCGCGGTGCATCCCCACGGGACCCGCTGCGTGACACCGGCAGTAGCACGCAACCAGACCCCAGGATCGCACGCGCATGGAATATCCTTATGTACCGCTACCCCGACGCAACCCACTCCGGTGGCCGAATGGCGCCCGCGTCGCACTGATAATCACCTTCAATCTGGAGACCTGGGACCTGGTAAAGGATACTGACCAGCCGTATTACGCCGGCGGACCGGCGCTGCTGCCAAACACACTGCCGGGCAATGTACCGGACTTTCCCAACTACACCTGGCGGGAGTACGGCCAGCGCGTGGGTATCTGGCGTCTCTTTGATGCCATGGACGAATACGGCGTAAAGCCATCCTGCACCGTCAACGCCGTTACATCCGAACGCCGCCACGACATGCTGCAGGCGGCGCTGGACCGGCAGTGCGAGATACTCGCGCACAATTTCGAACAGGGCGAGCTGCTCACGGACTACGCCTTCCAGCCGGAAAAGGAGCGGGACGTCGTGCTCCGGAGTCTCGACGTCTATGAACAGGCGGTCGGGCGCAAGGCCCGCGGCTGGCTCTCATCCTCCCTGCGCGGCACCATGAACACCGCCGGCATTCTCGCGGAGAAAGGCTGCATCTTCTACTGCGACATCATGAATGACGACCAGCCCTTTATTATCCGCACCCCGCACGGGCCGATCGTGTCAGTGCCCTATTCCAACGAGATCAATGATTTCACGCTGGTCACGCGACGGGCGCACACCACGGACGAGGTCAGCGCGATTCTGCGTGAGGAACTCTCGGTACTGCATGCCGAGGGTGAACAGACGGGGCGCATCATGAACGTCGGCCTGCACCCGCACGTATCCGGCAGGGCCTACCGCATCCGCGCCCTCAAGGAGTTTCTCGAGTACGCCCGGTCGCTCGATGGCATCTGGTGGGCCACACGCGAGGAGATCGCTGAGTGGTATCTGGAAAATCACGAGGCGCACTTTCCGGGCCAGTAGGCCCGGCCGAAGATGGCAGTAAAGAGCCGGCACGCCTCAGGCGCCCGGCTAGTGGGCCACGCGGTAAGTTCGGTAATGCTCAGAGTCGCTGTGCGGACGCGAATCAAGGCGCGCTTCGCAGGCAAGGGTGGTTCCCTTGTCAAGAAGCGCAACGCCGAGTCGCGCGGCATCGGCTGACGGGGGGCGCTGCATTCATTACACTCCACGAAAGCCAGTGAGACCGGACGGAATCAAGGCATGGGAGAAGAGGCGCGAAGAGACGCGTACATTCAGGCGCAGAAGCTTGAGGATTTCATAGGCCAGGCGCCCATGACCAACCCGGCGACGCTTCTGGTCTGGCTGATATTCTATCTCGGCCTTAAAGACCACATGGCGCCCGAGCCACTGATCCTCTCCGGCCTATTCATGTCCGGCGCCTGCATCGCAAGGCTCCTGATCTGGCGGTCCTACCAGCAACAACAGGACAGGCACCACGCCGGGGACTGGCTGCGCTACTACACCTTTGCCACCGCCGGCATCGGTATAGCCTGGAGTCTGCTCTACTTCTCCCTGTCCAACTTCCAGGAGCTGTCCGTGGTCGCCCCTGTGCTCATGCTGTTCTTCGGCATAGGGGGCATGGCGGCCATTGCCCTGTCCATACACCCGCCGGCGTTCATGCTCTACACCTATCCGCAGATCGCCACGCTGATTGCGGTCATTCTCTCGCAGCACCAGATGAACCTGTCCTTTGTCATGTTCAACGTGATCATCTACGCCCTGCTGATCACGCTGTATTCGCGCCAGCTTGGCATCCGGAACCAGAGACAGCTGGCACTGTCGGCGGACAACGCGGGCCTCGTGCGCGAACTGGGGAATGAAGTCGAGCAGCGGGAAGCCATCATCCAGCAGCGCACCCAGGCACTGCGCTCCAGCAACATGCAGCTGGAACGACAGATTGAGCAGAGGGAGGCCGCCGAGAAAGCGGTGCAGGTGCAGTACAACCTGCTGCGCTCGGTGCTTAACTCAACCACGGACCTGATCTACTACAAGGATTACAAGCACAAGGACGGCGTCTATCTGGGTTGCAACCAGGCATTCGCCGATTTCCTCGGCAAGGATATCGCGGCCATCGTTGGGCGCGATGATATCGCCCTCTTCGGCAAGGTCAGCGGCGGACTCCGCCGACTCGGCGACCAGGAGACACTGGAGCGGGGCAACGGCACCCACGAAGCCTGGGTGACCTACCCCGACGGCCGCAAGGTGCTCCTGAGCACGCTGAAAACCCCGTTCCGCGATGCCGCGAATGAGATAGTCGGCGTCCTCGCCATCGCCCGGGATATCACGGAGCAGAAAAAATCCGAGCAGACGCTGAGGCGACAGCGACACGCGCTGCAGCACCTCGCTCACCACGACCAGCTCACCGGCCTGCCGAACCGCCTGAAGCTGATAGACACGCTCTCCAAGGCCATTGAGGAAGCCGAGGACCACGGCACGCAGCTCGCAGTGCTGTTCGTCGACCTCGATCACTTCAAGGACATCAACGACAGCCTCGGACACACAATCGGCGATCAGTTGCTGATTGCCATATCGCAGCGTCTCAAGAAATCCGTGCGCGCGGCAGATACGGTGGCCAGGCTCGGCGGTGACGAGTTCACCGTCCTGGTCAAGGACCTGAAAGATGAACAGGGCGCCATCGAGGTCGCAGAAAAGATACTCGATGCGTTCCGCGAACCCGTCATCGTTGACGCGCACACGCTCAAGATCACCGGCAGCATCGGCATCAGCCTGTACCCCCGCGATGGTGGCAATACCGAAACCCTCCTGCGCAATGCGGACGCCGCCATGTATCGCTCGAAACGCGACGGTCGCAACGCCGCGCGGCTGTATGCAGCGGACATGACGGAACACGCCATCGCGCGCCTTGCCCTTGAGTCAGAGCTGCACGAGGCAATCAGTAACGAGGAATTCAGTGTCCGCTATCAGCCCCAGGTGGATATGCGCTCCGGTGCCGTGGTCGGTGCAGAGGCACTGCTGCGCTGGAATCACCCGAGGCACGGACTGATAGGCCCCGACCAGTTCATCGATGTTGCGGAAGACACCGGGCTGATCGTGGATATTGGTGCCTGGGTGCTTGAGCAGGCGTGTCACCAGCGCGAAACATGGAAGGCCGCCGGCATCAGCCACCTGTCCATGGCAGTCAATATCTCGGCGCGCCAGATGCTGGACCCGCGCTTTGCCGACACGGTCAGGGCAAAGGTGCTCGCCTCAGGCTGCAACCCACATGATATCGAGCTGGAGATCACCGAGGGGCTGCTCATCCAGCATCCCGAGAGCGCGCGTCACACACTGCAGAGTTTCCGCGACATGGGCATTCAGGTCGCGGTGGATGACTTCGGCACGGGCTACTCGTCACTTGCCTACCTGAAGCAGTACCCGATCAGCAAGCTGAAGATCGATGCCTCCTTCGTTCGCGACATCCAGCACGACAGCAACGATGAAGCAATTGCCAGCGCGATCATTGCGCTGGGTCGCAGCCTTGACCTCGACGTTATCGCCGAAGGCGTGGAAACCTCGGAGCAGGCGCACATCCTGATGCGCCATGGCTGCTTCCTGGCGCAGGGCTACCTGTACAGCCGGCCCATTGCGCCTGCGGATTTCCGGCAGTTTTTC
>JAWLGG010000333.1:0-4193 GCA_041685155.1 Chromatocurvus sp. | reverse complement strand
GGTGGTGGTTTATGCCAATACCTCGGCTGCAGTGAAGGCCCGGGCAGACTGGGTGGTGACGTCGAGCATTGCACTGGATGTCGCGGAATACCTGTCTGAGCAGGGCAAGAAGATTCTCTGGGCGCCGGATCGCCACCTCGGTGACTACGTGCAGCGACAGACAGGTGCCGATATCGTGATGTGGGAGGGCGCCTGTATCGTGCATGAGGAGTTCAAGGCCCGCGGTCTGGCGGACATGAAAAAGGTCTACCCGGATGCCGCAGTTCTCGTGCACCCGGAATCACCCGCGGGCGTCATTGATCTGGCGGATGTGGTGGGTTCGACCACGCAGATCATCAACGCGGCCAGGGATCTGCCCAATCCGCGCTTTATCGTTGCGACCGACCAGGGGATATTCTACAAGCTGCAGCAGACGGCCCCGGACAAGGAATTCATTATCGCCCCCACCGCCGGCGTGGGCGCGACCTGCCGCAGCTGCGCCAACTGCCCGTGGATGGCTATGAACGCGCTGCAGAACCTTGCGACGGTGTTCGAGCGCAGCGACAACGAGATTTCCATTGATCCAAAGATCGGCGAGAAAGCGATGCGCCCACTGCGGCGCATGCTGGATTTCGCGGCGGGTAATCGCTACTGAGCGTCACGCCGTGACGCTCGCTCATCCAGTCAACTTGCTCCCTGCCCGGCGGCCTGCGCGACCCAACCGCAGCGAGACGGGCTCCGATTACGAATCCAGGCGCTCGCGCATGTCCGCAACATCTTTCAGCCGCTGGTTGATGCGCGCGCTTACGGTATAGTTGTCGTTCACGCTCCGCAGTGCGTAGCGCAGCTGTTTTTCCGCCTCGTCAAGAATGCCGTTGAGTATGAAATACTCGGCGCGAGACTGGTGCAGACCGGTGATATTCCCCGCCAGGCCCTGCACTTCGGCAAGCAGGTACCACAGATTCGGGTCTGAGGAGCGCCGCTTCGACTGCTGCACAAGAACCTCCTCGGCAACGTGTGGTTTTCCGGCGCTCATCAGCGCCCGGGCGTAGGTCATGACCAGTGCATGGTTGCCCGGCGAATTGAGCAGATGCTTCTGCAGCTTGTCCGCAGCCTGTTCCGGGGCGTTGCGGGCGATGTCGATCTCGCTGTCGGCAATGATGTACTCGAGTCGGTCGCGGTCGCGTGACCACAGGGCATCAAGTGTCAGCGCAGCTTCGTCCGTGCGGCCGGCGTCGGTGAGGGCGATGACCAGGCCGTAGCGCGAGGCCTCCAGAGACCGCGGTGAGCCGTCGAGCTCGGTGCGGAATTTTGCGATGGCCTGCTCCGGCGTATCGGAGAGCTGGTTGATGACCCGGGCCCGCATGAGCTGGTAGTCCAGGTCCACTTCCTGCATCTGCTTGGGGTACTGCCGGGCGCGGTTGCGGGTGTCGGCAATGCGATTTTCCGACAGTGGGTGGGTGCGCAGGAACTCCGGAATGCGATTGCCGATGGAGTAGCGCGAAACCTGCAGCATGCGCTCGAACATGCTCGGTGCGGCGTGCGGATCCATGCCGGCCTTGACCAGCGTCTGCATGCCGATCCGGTCGGCCTCTGCCTCGTTGCTGCGACTGTAGCGCAGGGCCGAATCCTGCGCCGCCGCCTGGGCCGCCGACAGTGCGGCCATGCCGGCATCGCCACCTACCGTTGCCATGAGGACAAAGCCCGCCAGCATGGACGCCAGGGTGAGCGGCTGTTGCTGCTTCTGGAACTCCACGCGCCGGGAGAAGTGCCGCTGGCTCAGGTGCGCGATCTCGTGTGCGATGACCGTGGCCAGCTCGTCCTCCGACTGGGCGTGCAGGAGCAGCCCGTTGTGGATGCCGATAACGCCACCCGGCACGGCAAAGGCGTTGATGGTCGGGTTGTCCACGACGACGATGTCCACCCGTCTGTCCTGTAGCTCGCTGTGGTTGACGAGGCGGAACACAAGGTCTTCGAGATAGCTGAACAGCAGCGGGTCGTTGACCAGTGACACCTGGCCGCGGAAAATCCGCAACCATGCCCTGCCGAGCTGGTACTCATATTCGGCGGAAAACAGGCTGGTGCTGGATTCGCCCAGGTTGGGCAGCTTCAGGTCCTGATAGGCGTGCACCGGAGACGCCAGCGCAAGGCACAGCCATGCCGGGGCAATGAGACGCCCGGCCTGTCTCAATATCCTGCTGATCGGCACTGAAAACACGTCTGGCTCGTTGGTCTGCTCGCGTGGGTTGGCGTATTCTATGGGATCGAGGATTCCACTGACACCGGGTCCCGAACTCCAGTTGCTAGGACGGGCCGCCGGCGTGAAAGTTCAGCAGCCGGCGGTCCTTCGTATACCAGAGGATACGCAAGCATGACCGAAATGGCCGACACCGAGGTCGACGCGACGGGCCTTCGCTGCCCCATGCCGCTGCTGAAGGCCAAGCGCGCGCTCAACGCTATGCAATCGGGCGAGGTCCTGCGTGTGCTGTCCACTGATGCCGGTTCCGTGCGTGACTTTGCCGTGTTCAGCGAGCAGAGTGGGCACGCGTTGCTGGCAAGCGACCGCGAAGGGGACGTGTATCGCCACATCCTTCGCAAGTCGTGAGGTTTACTGTTAGTGCTCACTCACTGAACGTCCGGACGGAATAGGCATGCTGGAAATCTTCAACAAATGGTACCGGCGCTATCTGCAGGAGGAGGAGTCCATCGTTCTCCTGATCCTCCTGATAGCCGGCCTGGCATTGCTGCTCACGGTCGGCGATATCCTGACGCCGCTGTTTGCGGCCATTGTCCTTGCCTACCTGGTGCAGGGCGTGGCGAACCTGATGACGCGCCTGGGGCTGCCGCAGTGGCTTGGCTTCACGCTCGCCTTTGCGGTATTCGTCGGTGCGTTCTTTGGCGTGCTGCTTGGCCTGCTGCCGCTTGTCTGGCGCCAGCTGGTCGGTCTCGCCGGCGAACTGCCGCGTATGCTCGAGGGTGGACGGCAGATGCTCGCAGTGCTGCCCAGCAAGTACCCCGAACTGTTCAATCAGGAGCAGATCAACCAGGTGGTCGCGGCGGCGCAGGTCGAGATCGCCTCCTACGGGCAGCGCATGGTGACGCGCACCCTGGCGGGGATTCCAGGGTTTATCACGGTGATCATCTACCTCGTGCTGATTCCGATCATGGTGTTCTTCTTCCTGAAGGACCGTTCTCAGGTCATGCGCTGGGTGAGCAGCTTCCTGCCCGCGCGCCGTCCACTGCTGACGCGGATCTGGGCGGAAATGAACGAGCAGTTTGCGAACTACGCCCGGGGCAAGGTGGTGGAGATAATCATTGTCGGTGCCGTTAGCTACGTGTCGTTTACCTGGCTGAACCTGGCCTACGCGGCGCTCCTGGCACTTATGGTGGGGCTGTCTGTCATCATTCCCTACATCGGCGCCCTGCTGGTGACCATCCCCATCCTGGTCGTCGCCCTGTTCCAGTGGGGCCTGTCCAGTGAATTCTATTACGTCCTTGCTGTCTATATGGCGATACAGATTCTGGACGGGAACGTGCTGGTGCCCCTGCTGTTTTCCGAAGCTGTTAACCTTCACCCTGTCGCCATTATTGTCGCTGTGCTGTTTTTTGGTGGCATCTGGGGCCTTTGGGGGGTGTTCTTTGCCATTCCCCTGGCGACCCTGATCAAGGCGGTGATCAACGCGTGGCCGACGCGCCTTGATGATATGCCGACCAAAGACGCCAGCGTTTCAACCGGAGAGTAGAACCATGTCAGACTTACCCGTGCGCCGGCCCGGCGCCTGGTTGCCCTATTGCCTTGCGCTGGTGTTTCTCGCGCTCTGTGCGAGCTTCGCCCGTGCTGCAGAGGAGCCGGTCGCGCAGGTTGTCAGCCCGACGCAGAGCCCGAACGACGATTACGCTTACCGTCTGGTAACGCTGGAGAACGGCCTGCAGGCGCTGCTCGTGTCGGACCCGGATACGCGCAAGGCGGCGGCATCACTGGACGTCATGGTCGGCAGCGGGGACAACCCGCCGGGGCGCGAGGGCCTGGCGCACTTTCTCGAGCACATGCTGTTTCTGGGCACGGAGAAATACCCCGATGCGGCAGAGTATGAGCGCTACATCACGGAGCACGGAGGATCCCGCAACGCCTACACCAGCTTTGAGCACACCAACTATTTTTTTGATATCGACGCCGCACACCTCGATGAGGCACTGGATCGCTTCGCCCAGTT
>JAWLGG010000332.1:0-4200 GCA_041685155.1 Chromatocurvus sp. | reverse complement strand
CGTCAGCAACGCCGGTGGCGAAGCCTCCGTGGTGCTCGACAAGGTGCGCCAGAGCTCAGGCAACAACGGCTTTGACGCGGCGACCGGCGAATATGTCGACATGTTCGAAGCCGGCATCATCGACCCCGCCAAGGTCACCCGCACGGCCCTGCAGGCCGCCGGTTCTGTCGCCGGCCTCATGATCACCACCCAGGTGATGATTGCGGATTCGCCGGAAGACGAGAAAGGCGGCGGCGCCCCGGATATGGGCGGCATGGGTGGAATGGGCGGTATGGGCGGCATGATGTAAGCCAGCCTGCTACCCGGGAGACCGCGTATCGCGCGGTCTTTCCCCATGCAGAAACGAAAAATCCCGGATGTGAGTCCGGGGTTTTTTTTTGGACTGAATCTGCCCGACTGACCAGTGCTGCCCACTGAAGGTTTTCAGGATAGAGAGAGTGTGGCTGCCGCCGCGCGCAGACGCCGATCGTGCGTCCATAACATTGTCTCGGGCGTCAGGCGCGCGGATGCCAGGAGGTGTACGTCGATAAAGCCGAGCCCACTCCCCATCAATCCAGCTTGCTCGATCAGCAGCCTGGCTTCCTCGTTGGACGCCTGAGTCGCTGCGGGCAGGTTATCCATAAGTGACAGAACCGCGTTGCGGTGCCGGAGGTTGCCGCAGGCAATCTCTCCGACAACCAAGGGGTGCATCAAGACCTCGTTTTGTTCCAATAGTTTTACCAGTGCGTTTTCGCCCTGGCGCAGGTGTTCCACCCAGACGGATGTATCGACCAGGATCAATCCGCTACGGCCTTGCGCCTTGGAATCTGGCGTAGTTCCGGCTCACTCCCGGCGAGGCGCGCCAGACGCCTGGCGCTCTCGCGCTGTATCAATGCCCGCAAGCCTTCCCGAACGATGGCAGTCTTTTCCGTCATTCCCGAGAGCCTCTGTGCTTCGGCTAGAAGCGTGTCGTCGATGTTGAGCGTTGTGCGCATGAGGTCTATCCAGTATCCAGTGGTAGCGCACGTAACTCTACATCATTTGATGACAATACGCATGCATATCCGGCCCCGTAACACCGTGTCATTGTCACGCGCGGCCGGTCCTTGTGCAGGAGAAGAGATCATGGTGCCATTGCAGGGCAGGGCGAGAAACGAGAGAGGCGGGAAACGGGTGCAACTGGAATGGAAGGGACTACCGGGCCCTGGCAGGCCCGGCAGATCCGGGAAGCGTCGGTCTTTGTCCCTCAGGACATGTTGCCGGCGACGAAATCCCAGTTGACCAGCGCCCAGAAGGCTTCCATGTACTTCGGTCGCGCGTTGCGGTAGTCGATGTAGTAGGCGTGTTCCCAGACGTCAACGGTGAGCAGCGGCGTCAGGCTGTCGTCGGTCAGGGGCGTCCCGGCATCGTCGGTGTTGACGATGGCGAGTGAGCCATCCTGCTTCTGCACCAGCCAGGTCCAGCCGGAACCGAAATTGCCGATGGCGCTGTTGGTGAACTCGTCCTTGAACTTGTCGAAGGAACCAAAGGCCTCACCGATTTTCGCCGCCAGTGCGCCGTCCGGTGCGCCGCCGCCATTGGGTGACAGGCAGTTCCAGTAGAAGGTGTGGTTCCAGACCTGGGCAGCATTGTTGAACATGCCGCCGGATGCCGCCTTGACCACGTCCTCGAGCGACTTGTTCGCCATCTCGGTGCCTTCGACCATGCCGTTCAGTTTGTCGACGTAGGTCTTGTGATGCTTGCCGTAGTGGTATTCCAGCGTCTCGGCCGAGATGTGCGGTTCGAGGGCGCTCTTGTCATAGGGCAGTTCAGGTAATTCAAAAGCCATGAAAGTCTCCTTTCCTTCTCACGTGTGAAAATGCCGCGGGGCGTGGCACGCCTCGCTGGACGGTGCGATGGAGCATACGGGCGATGCCCGGTATCCGATGTGTCCATCCGTTGCTGTTATCCGGTACAGGTTAACACGACTGCCGGGGGTTGCGTGATACCGCACGAATGGCCGGGTGATGCCAGGCGAGCACACCGCTTTAAGCGGGGCGCCGGCACCGCGTATAATGCCGCGACATATTCCCGGTGCAGCGACCATGTCCAGAGACGACGACATAGACGATATCCCCTCCATTGTCCCCAGTCGCGATGATGACCCCGCGGGTCGCCCGGCGGCGGGTGGCGGCAGTGCCCGTCGCGCCCCGCGCCGGGAGCGTGCAGGGGGCTCCCGCGGCGGCAACGGTGGCGCCGGCGGCAGCAAGGGCGCTTCGAGCGGTGGCGGCAGCCCACTGCTGATGCGCCTGCTGGTCACGGTGTCGCTGGTGATTGCGCTCGTTGCCTGTGCCTGGGCCTGGCAGCTCGAGGAAAAGCTGACCCAGGCCGCGTTTGATCGCGAGCGCTACGCGAAGCGCATCAGCGACCTTGAGGATCGGCTGCTGGACACCGACGAGGGCCTGAGCCAGAACACCGCTCAGATGGCGGTGAAGATCAAGGAACTGTACTCCGAGGTGGACAAGCTCTGGGCCTCCGCCTGGCGGCGCAACAAGGCCAGTATCGAGGAACTGCAGGGCACGACCACGAACCTCGACAAGAAGATCGCCAGTCTCGATGGCTCTATCAGCAGTACCAACAATGACCTTGCCGGACTCAGGAGCGACGTCACGAAGCTCAAGGGCGTCGCCGGCGACCTGGAGCGGCTTATGGGCAACGCCAGGGCCAACCAGGCGAGCATGGAGCGCGTTGCGGACACGGTGAACAAGCTCAACCTGGACTTCGCCCGCCTGAACAAGCGCGTGACCAGCAACGAGGAGTGGGTCGAGTCCATCAACAACTTCCGCCGCCAGATCAATGGCAGCATCAGTGAACTGCAAAGCGCGGTGCGCACGCTGCAACAACCCGGCGCCTGATTCTGCGCCGCCTCTACAATCGCCCGACAGGAACCACGGCATGACAACCATCCGCCAGGACGACTTCATCGACAGCGTGGCCGACGCGCTGCAGTTCATTTCCTACTATCATCCGCTGGACTTTGTGCATGGAGTGCACCGGGCCTGGGAGATGGAGCAGAACCCGGCGGCGAAGGACGCCATGGCCCAGATCCTGATCAATTCGCGGATGTGCGCCATGGGTCACCGCCCCATCTGCCAGGACACCGGGATCGTGACGGTTTTCCTGCGCATCGGCATGCAGGTGCAGTGGGATGCGACGCTGTCGGTTGCCGATATGGTCAACGAGGGCGTGCGCCGGGCCTACACCCATCCCGACAACGTTCTGCGTGCGTCCATTCTGGAGGATCCCGCGGGCAGGCGACGCAATACCGGCGATAACACCCCGGCGGTTATCCATATGGAGGTGGTGGAGGGCGATTCGGTCGACGTGCGCGTTGCGGCGAAGGGCGGCGGTTCGGAGAACAAGTCCAAGCTGGTCATGCTGAATCCCTCGGACTCTGTGGTCGACTGGGTAGTGAAGACGGTTCCGACCATGGGTGCCGGCTGGTGTCCGCCGGGGATGCTCGGCATCGGTATCGGCGGCACCGCGGAAAAGGCGGCGGTGCTGGCGAAGGAGTCGCTCATGGACCCCATCGATATCCATGAGCTACGCCAGCGTGGCCCCTCCTGTCGCAGCGAGGAATTGCGCCTGGAGATCATGGATGCGGTCAATCGCCTCGGTATCGGCGCCCAGGGGCTGGGCGGGCTGACCACCGTACTGGACGTCAAGATCAAGGAGTATCCGACGCATGCGGCCTCGCTGCCCGTCGCAATGATCCCCAACTGCGCTGCGACCCGCCACGCGCACTTTGTTCTGGACGGCAGCGGCCCGGCGCTGCAGACCCCGCCCGACATCAATGACTGGCCGGATATCACCTGGGACGTGGGCGAGGGCGTGCGCCGGGTCAATCTGGACAGCGTGACGCGGCAAGAGGCGGCCAGCTGGCAGCCGGGCGATACGCTGCTGCTGTCGGGCCGCATGCTCACCGGGCGCGATGCGGCACACAAGAAGATGCAGGAACTGATACAGAGCGGCGAGGGCCTGCCCGAGGGCGTTGACCTTCGCGGCCGCTTTATCTACTACGTGGGTCCCGTGGATCCGGTGCGCGACGAGGTGGTGGGCCCGGCGGGCCCGACAACGTCCACGCGCATGGACAAGTTCACCGACTTCATACTCGAACACACCGGCCTGCTGGGCATGATCGGCAAGGCGGAGCGCGGTCCGACCGGGATCGAGGCGATCAGG
>JAWLGG010000331.1:0-4208 GCA_041685155.1 Chromatocurvus sp. | reverse complement strand
CGGTGAGGTAGTGTGCAGTCGCGTTGTCT
Source organism: Chromatocurvus sp. (assembly GCA_041685155.1). Lineage (GTDB taxonomy): Bacteria > Pseudomonadota > Gammaproteobacteria > Pseudomonadales > Halieaceae > Chromatocurvus. Next base: position 4,179 of record JAWLGG010000331.1, on the reverse strand, counting down.
CTGTTCATGGGGTTTTCCTGCGCTGTGACCGCGGCGGTTCAGGCGTGACAGATAGTTGCATATGAGAGTGAATATACTGAATATGTCTCGCTGCAACAAATAGACCAGCCTATTTATCCCGCACAATAAGGACATGAAGAATCGATGGCGGCTTCAAAAACAGTATCGCACGCAACCAGTTTTCCGTCCCATGACGCACCGGACAAGGCAGCGACAGCCGGGGAGGCCTCGGCCTCCTCGCGCCGGGAGCTGGAGCTCGAGCATTTCCTGCCCTACGTCATCAACCGGCTCGCGGGCCGGATCAGCGACGGCCTGTCGCGTGTCTATGCCGAGGAATACGGCTTGAGCATTGCCGAATGGCGGGTCATCGCCAACCTGGCGCAGAGCCGCCCGCTGAACGCCAGCGCGATTATCGAGCGTACGCACATGGAGAAAAGCCGCGTCTCACGGGCCGTGCGGCGGCTCATGGCGCGCGGGCTGATATCGGGGCAGCGCCAGATCGCCGACAACAGGGCGGTCGACCTGACCCTGACGGACAGCGGGCGGGCGCTCTACCGGAGTCTGGTGCCCCGTGCGCTGGACTGGGAGCGCGACATGCTCAGTAGCCTGAGTGCGGCGGAGTACCGTGATCTCATGCACCTGCTGTCGAGGCTGGACCGGCAGCTATCGCTCATGACCGTTGACGGGCCACCTGTCCTGGACTGAAGCTGCGTTTCACGCGGCCGTAGCGCGATGAACTAGCGAACAGCGGTGACCTCGATTTCCACCAGCGCGGCGTCTTCGACCAGTTCAGAGACCACCAGTACGCTCATGGCCGGAAAGTGCTTGCCCATGATCTCACGATAGGTGGCGCCGACCTCGCGGAGCTGCTCCAGATAGCCTTTCTTGTCAGTGATGAACCAGGTCATGCGCGTCATGTGTTCCGGGCCGGCGTCCGCGCTGGCGAGGACATCGCGGATATTCAGCAGTGCCTGTCGGAACTGCCCGAGGAAATCGGTTGACTCGAAGGTGCCCTCCGGTGTCCAGCCGATCTGGCCGCCGGTGAAGATCAGCTTGTCGCCGCTGGCGAGTATGCCGTTTGCGTAACCGCTGGGCCTTGGCCAGCCCTCGGGCAGCAGGGTTGTGTGCATGGAATTCCCCTTGCATCATGATCGTGTCGTGGATTATATTTTAGGCTTAAAATATAATCCAGCAACACATGGGTAAAGTCCGCTGCCGCGTCGCCAGCCGAGGCGTGCAGGGAATGGGCAAATCGATAGCCCCGGCGCGATGGCCGGTGGCGGGCCAACCGGGGGTGGCGTGACATGGCGGAACGTTCGTTTGCCAAAGAGGTGCTCAAGCTGCGCGCCGGGGAGGGCGAGGTCTTCCGCGGTGAGGGTATCCTGGCGATTACCAAGGCGCTGCTGCAGTCCGGCGTGTCCTACGTCGGGGGTTACCAGGGCGCACCTATCTCGCACCTGATGGATGTGCTGAATGATGCGCAGGAGATCCTCGGCGAGCTGGGGGTACATTTTGAGGCCAACGGCAGTGAAGCCACTGCCGCCGCGATGCTCAGCGCCTCCATCAACTATCCGCTGCGCGGCGCTGTGACCTGGAAGTCCACCGTGGGCACCAACGTCGCCTCGGATGCGCTTTCCAACCTGGCGTCTTCCGGCGTGGTCGGTGGCGCCATGGTGATTGTCGGGGAGGACTACGGCGAGGGTTCCAGCATCATGCAGGAGCGCACCTACGCCTTTGCCATGAAAGCCCAGATGTGGCTGCTCGATCCGCGCCCGAACCTGCCGAGCATCGTGGATATGGTCGAGCATGGCTTCGCGCTGTCCGAGGCCAGCAATACGCCGATTTTCTACATGATGCGCATCCGGGGCTGCCACGTGACCGGCGAGTTCACGGCGCGGGACAACATTGCGCCGGCCTTCAACGACCGGCACCCGGTCACGCCGCACCGCGAGCCGGAAAAGATCATCCTGCCGCCGCACATCTATCAGCAGGAGCGGGACAAGATTGCGGATCGCCTGCCCGCGGCCATCCGCTTTATCCGGGAACATGGGCTCAATGAGCAGTTTCCGGGCAGGCATGCCAGCCTGGGCATTATTCTCCTGGGCGGCTGCTACAACACGGTGATCCGTGCCCTGCAGCGGCAGGGTCTGGCGGATGTCTTCGGGCAGACCGACATTCCCCTGTATGTGATGAACGTGGCCTACCCGCTGGTACCGGAGGAAATCGTCGATTTCTGCGCCGACAAGGAACAGGTGCTGGTGCTGGAGGAGGGGCAGCCCGAGTACGTGGAGCAGGGGATCAACACCGTGCTGCGCCGGGCCGGTGTCAGCACCCGCCTGTATGGCAAGGACATCATGCCGATGGCGGGCGAGTACAGCGGCCAGGTCATGCTCGAGGGGCTGACACGGTTTCTCACCAGCGCTGCGGGCGCGGATCTGTCCCTGCGTCTGAGCGAGGCGGATGTCGAGGCCCTGCGCAGCCCGCTGAGCGATGAGGATACCGCCGTGCTCATGCAGGAAGTGCCGCCGCGGCCATCGGGGCTGTGCACCGGCTGCCCGGAGCGGCCGCTGTTCTCGGCGATCAAGCAGGTGCAGCGCGAGGTGGGGCCCTTCCACATCAGTTCGGACATCGGCTGCCACTCCTTTGCCACGCTGGCACCGTTCAATCTCGGCAACACCATCATGGGTTACGGCCTGTCCCTTGCCAGTTCCTCGGGGATACGCCACAGCCTGCCGCACAAATCCATCAGCATCATGGGTGACGGCGGCTTCTGGCACAACGGCCTGACCAGCGGGGTGACCAGCGCGGTATTCAACGGGCACGACGGGGTTCTGATCATCGTGGACAACGGCTATTCCGCCGCGACCGGCGGGCAGGACATTCCCTCGCTGGTGGAACCCAGCCAGGTGATCGCCAGCACCATCGACAGCGAGGCGCCGGCGCGGACCCATTACCAGTCGATCGAGGACGCCTGCCGCGGTGCCGGCGTGAAGTGGATCCGCACCGTCAGTACCTACAGCGTGGACACCGTGAAGGATGTGCTCAGCGAGGCGCTCAACAGCAGGATGCCTGGTCTCAAGGTGATCGTCGCCGAAGGCGAATGCATGCTCAATCGCCAGCGCCGCATCAAGCCGCTCATGCAGCAGTCGATTGCCGGGGGCAAGCGCACCGTGCGCGCGCGCTTCATGGTGGATGAGGATACCTGTACCGGTGATCACGCCTGCATCCGCATCTCCGGCTGCCCGTCGTTGACCATCAGGGACAATCCGGATCCCCTGCGCAAGGACCCGGTATCCTATGTCGACAACAGCTGCGTCGGCTGCGGGGTCTGCGGCAGCAATGCACATGCCGCCATCCTGTGCCCCTCGTTCTCGCGGGTGGACCTCATCCACAACCCATCGCGTACCGACCGCGCGCTGGCCCGGGTGCGCAGTGGCGTCATCGGCTGGCTGCAGTCCCGCGCGCAGAGTCGCGAGGGAGCGGGGGTGCTGTGAGGGAGGAATCCGGAACCATCAATCTGGTGCTCGCTGCCCTCGGGGGCGAGGGCGGCGGCGTCCTCACTGACTGGATTATCGATGTCGCCGATCGCGAGGGCTGGCTCTGCCAGTCGACGTCGCTGGCGGGTGTGGCCCAGCGCACGGGCGCGACCATCTACTACCTTGAAATGTATCCGCGCGAGGCGATTCGCGGCCCATCCCTGCCGGTGATGTCACTGTTCCCGGCCCAGGGCGACATTGACATCGCCATCGCTTCCGAGATTGCCGAGGCCGGGCGCATGGTGCAGCGCGGTTTCGTCACGCCGGAGAGAACCACGCTGATTGCCTCGGACCATCGCGTCTACGGCATTACCGAAAAGATACAGCTCGGTGACGGCGCGGTAGATGCCGATGCGCTGGGCGCGGTTGCCGGGCGCTACGCACGCCAGTACATCCATTTCGATATGCTGGCGCTGGCCAACGAACAGCAGACGGTGATTTCCGCGGTGCTGTTCGGTGCCCTTGCCGGATCCGGCGTACTGCCCTTCGCCCGGGAAACCTACGAGACGGTGATCGCCGCCAGCGGCAAGGCGGTGGACCGTAACACCGCGGCCTTCGCAGCGAGCTATGCCCGGGCGCAGGCGGGCGGCGTCGAGGAGTATGTTCCCGCGCCTGCCGCCCCGGCGAGTGATTCCGCCGCGCC
>JAWLGG010000330.1:0-4211 GCA_041685155.1 Chromatocurvus sp. | reverse complement strand
GCCTGCAGCGTCTCCTCGATGGCGTCGCGGTAGTCCACCAGCAGCGGCGGCAGCCTGTCGTCGTCAGAGACATAGGCGGTGAGCTGCACCGGCCGGGCTATCTGCGCGAACAGGTTGCCACCCGCCTGGTAGCTGTACAGGGCATCGCGAATGGCCCGGGTGATATCGAACTCGGGGTTGCGCAGGGCGACCTCGGGCTGGCTGCCGCGGGACGCCTTGACCTCGATCAGGTCGGCAAAGCCCAGGGTTTCGTGCTCGCCGCCGTAGGAGACCAGTATATTGAAATAGGCGTTCACCAGCGCCGACTGGTAGCGATCGGCTACCTGGAAAGGCGTGGCGTTGATGCCGTAGGTCTCGTTGGCTTCCTGCTCCCTCTCGGGATCGTCCGCCGGGTCGACGAACTCCACCTGCACGCGATCGCCGCCGGCGACCGCGTACTCCCTGAGGAGGTCCTTGATCTGGGGCACCAGCGGCGCCAGCAGCGGGTGCGTTCGTTCGCTGAAGTAGCCCCGTATCAGCAGCGGTTCGCGGATCTGGTCCAGCAGGTCCCGGGTGGGTTCGGAGATGGAGTACAGCCGGCCCTCGGTGACGTCCGCGCGCAGGGCCGGCAGCTGCTGCAGCCAGACCCCCGCCAGCAGCAGGTTCAGCAGCAGCAGCGCGATCCCGGCATGCCACAGGCGGTGCCGCGGCTGTCGTGAATCCGTCGCCCAGCGCTGGCGGTCCAGGGTATAGACGTTGAGGGCCAGGAAGCCGGCGGTGAGTGCCGCGTAGTAGTACAGGTCACGCAGGTCGATAACGCCGCGGGTGATGCTGTCGAAGCGCGAGCCGCTGCCCAGAAGACGCAGGAGGGCGGCGCTATCGTCATTGACGAACCCCGTAAGCAGTGGGCTGCCGACCAGGTACAGTGCGCCGCAGAGCAGCACGCTGCCCATCAGGCTGAGCATGGCGTTGGCGCTGTGCGCCGAGACAAACAGGCCGATGCTCAGGTAGCTGCAGCCGAGCAGGGCGGTCGCCAGGTAGCCCGCCAGCACCGGGCCCCAGTCGAGATTGGCGATGGCGGCGACGGTAAGCGGCAGAGGCAGCGTGGCGGCCAGGGCCAGGAGCAGCAGTGCGGCGCAGGCGAGGAACTTGCCGAGCACGAACTGCCACAGGGGCACCGGCCGGGTGAGCAGGTATTCCAGCGTGCCGCGGCTGCGCTCCTCGCTCCACAGGCGCATGGTGAGGGCGGCGGCGAGGAAGATCAGCAGTATCGGCATCCATTCGAACAGTGGCCGCACGTCGGCGATATTGCGCGCGAAGAAGGCCTCGACCCAGAAAAATACGAACAGGCTGGCGGCGATGAAGGCGCCGAGAAAGCTCCAGGCCACGGGCGAGCCGAAAAACAGGCGCAGCTCTTTCTGCGCCACGCGCAGCGCGGGGAGTTCAGCCACGGGCGGGACCTCCGTCGGCGAGCGCCTGCAGCACGCTGTCGAGATCGCGCAGCAGCGGTCGCAGCTCCAGCAGTCTCGCCCCGGTGCCGACCAGCGCGTGACTGATATTGCCCGCCGCGCGATCGCGCTCGGTGCCCGGGTGCAGCTCAAGCCGCAGCGTGGTTACCTCGCGTTGCGTGTCCGTGATCTCGGCGCTGAGCACCTGGGGCAGCTGCGTCAGCGTGCGCCGGATCGCCGGGGCCTCGCCGCTGGCGCGCACCAGCAGCGTGTGGCTCTCCTTCAGTTCGGCGAGCCGCTGGTCCAGCACGCGGTGGCCGTTGTGCAGCACCAGGACCCGCTCGCACACCGCCTCGACCTCCTGCATGATGTGTGTCGACAGGATCACCGTCGCCTCCCGCGCCAGCTCGCGGATGAGCTCGCGCATCTGCGCGGTCTGGCCCGGATCCAGCCCGTTGGTGGGCTCATCCAGAATCAGCAGGCGGGGTTCACCGAGCAGGGCCTGGGCAACGCCCACCCTCTGGCGCAGGCCGCGGGACAGGGTGTCGATTCTGTCCAGGCGGCGGGCACCGAGGTCTGTCAGTCCGAGCACGCGGCGCATTGCCGCCGGCCGCGAGGCGCGGGGAATGTGCTTGAGGGCCGCGGCGTAGTCGAGGTATTCGGCGACCATCATGTCCGGATAGACCGGCAGGTGCTCGGGCAGGTAGCCGAGCTGCCGCTGCATGGCCGGTGCGTCGGTATGCAGGTCGAAGCCGCTGACGGTGAGGCTGCCCGAGGAGGGCTCGAGGTAGCCGCTGAGCATGCGCATCATGGTGCTCTTGCCGGCGCCGTTGTGGCCCAGCAGACCGACGATCTCGCGCTCGCCAACCTGGAAAGAGACGGCGTCGACCGCGGTGTGCGCGCCGAAGCGGCGTGTCACGGACTGTACGTCAATCATGCTCGAGTGCAGAACATCCTGTCATGCGGGGTGTATCGGCTGCTTTCGACCGGTCACCGCTGCGGAAGTTTCACGCGTCGTTCACCGTCGTTGTTACCGCCGGCGTCCAGGGCGCGCGCATGGTCACGAACTCCTCCGCCGCCGTGGGATGAATGCCGATGGTGTTGTCGAAGTCGGCCTTGGTGGCGCCGGCCTTCATGGCGATCGCGATGCCCTGCATGATTTCGCCGGCGTCCGGACCCATCATGTGCACGCCGACCACGCGGTCGGTCCTGTCCTCCACAATGAGCTTCATGAAGGTTTTCTCGTCGCGCCCGCTGATGGTGTGCTTCATCGGACGGAAGGTCGCCTTGTACAGCGTGATATCGCCGAATTCGGCCTTGGCCTCTTCCTCGGTAAAGCCCACGGTGCCGATGTTCGGCTGGCTGAAGACCGCGGTGGGGATGAACTCGTAGTCCACCGCCGCCTCTGCGCTGCCGAATTCCCGGCGGGCGAAGGCCATGCCCTCGGCCAGCGCCACCGGGGTCAGCTCCATGCCGCCGATCACGTCGCCGACGGCGTAGACCGAGGGCTCGCTGGTGCGGTAGAACTCGTCGACCTCGATGGTGCCGTGGCGGGTCAGTTTGACGTCCACGTTCTCAAGGCCCAGGCCATCGAGGTGTGCGGTTCGGCCCGTGGCGTAAAGTACCGCATCGGCCTCGAGGGTGCTGCCGTCAGTGAGATTGAGGCGGTAGCTTTTCGCCGTCGCCTCGATGGACTCCACGTTGACCTCGAAGCGCAGGTCGACACCCGTCTTGCGGATTTCCTGGGCGGCGTGGGCGCGAATGTCCGTATCGAAGCCGCGCAGGAACAGCGGGCCGCGGTAGAGCTGGGTGACCCTGGCGCCCAGGCCGTTGAAGATGCCGGCGAATTCCACGGCAATGTAGCCACCGCCGACAATGGCGATGTGCTTCGGGAAGGTGTCCAGGTCGAAGATCTCATTCGAGGTCAGTGCGTGCTCACTGCCGGGGAAGTCCGGCACGGACGGCCAGCCGCCGGTGGCGATGAGAATCCTGCCGCAGCTGTACTTCTTTTTGCCCACGGCCACGGTATGGCCATCGACAATGCTGGCCCGGCCCTCGAAGACCGTTGCGCCGGCGCCGTTGAGCATCTTGCGGTAGATGGCGTTGAGGCGGGCGATCTCCGTCTTCTTGTTGTCGCGCAGGGTGGCCCAGTCAAAGCTGTTCACTTTCGTGTTCCAGCCGAACTCCCGGGCGTCGGTAAAGCCCTTGCCGTACTCCGCCGCATACACATAGAGCTTTTTCGGGACGCAGCCCACGTTGACACAGGTGCCGCCCATGTAGCGGTCTTCGGCAATGGCAACGCGGGCGCCGAACGACGCGGCCATGCGCGCGGCACGCACACCGCCGGAGCCGGCACCGATGACAAACAGGTCGAAATCCAGATCGCTCATGAGGTCCTCCTAGACGTGGGGTGCAATTCTACCAGCTTCGGGGCGCTCCGCGGGCGCATGGTCTATCATCGGTCCGTGAACAGGGAGTCGCCATGACCAGGATCAGAGTTCTCGTTTTCTCCGTCGTAGTGGCAGTGCTTGCCTGGGGCGGATGGCAACTGCAGGTTGCGGCCAGGGTGGCGGTGGGCTATAGCGCCAAGCAGCTCTGCTCCGGCACCTTTGTGTCGGGGCTGCCCGCGGAGTTCGTGGTCACCCGGGACATCCTGCCGCGCATGGCCATCCTCGGGCCGGCACGTGACCTGCTCAACCTGGACCTGGATGAGGTCAGGGGCGAGGCCAGGGCATCGCTGCTCAGCGTGAGTGCGATCGCGGGCTTCCAGTCCGCAGCGCGGGG
>JAWLGG010000329.1:0-4216 GCA_041685155.1 Chromatocurvus sp. | reverse complement strand
GTGCCAGCAGCCCGAGGACGCCGAGCAGCAGCCAGAGCGGGCGCGCGAGCACGCCTGTGAGCAAGGTCGCGTAGCGGCCCTGCATGCGCTGCATGAACGGCGGCATGGCTGCCGCCCGGGCGCCGAGCAGCAGCGAAGCGGCCACCGGGATCACAATCAGTGCAATCAGCAGTGCCGCAATCATGGCGTAGACAATAGTCAGGGCTACCGGCGTGAACAGCTTGCCCTCCAGCCCACTCAGCGTCAGCAGCGGGGAGAACACGATGATCACGATCAGCGTGCCGGAAACCACCGGCAGAGCCACCTCGCGCACGGCGCGGTAGATCACGTGCAGGCGCGGCAGGCCACGGTTGTCCGCGAGCCGCGTCACGGTGTTCTCCACCACCACCACCGACGCATCCACCAGCATGCCAATGGCGATCACCAGCCCGCCCAGGCTCATCAGGTTGGCCGTCAGCTGTGTGGCGGACATGAGCAGAAAGGTCGACAGTGCCGCCAGGGGCAGCGACAGCGACACCACCAGCGCCGCGCGCAGGTTGCCGAGGAACAACGCCAGCACGGCCACCACAAGCACAATCGCCTGGAACAGGGCGTTGGACATGGTGCCTATGGCGGTGCTGATGAGTCGTGCCCTGTCGTAGAAGACATTGATTTCCGTTCCGGGTGGCAGCGTGTCAGCCAGCTCGTCGAGGCGCGCCTTGACACCCGCCACCACGGCGCCGGTGTTGCTGTCGCGCAGGGCGATCACCAGCCCCTGAACGGCTTCCTCGCCGTCGCGCGTTACCGCACCGTAGCGTGCCAGGTGGCCAATCTCGACATCGGCCACGTCGCGCAGCCGGTACACGCCGTCGGCACCGGCACTGACCACCACATCGCCGAGGGTCTGCAGGGATGTGATACGCCCCTCGACCCGCACGACCAGCACATCGTTGCCCAGTAGGATACGACCGGTCCCGGCGTTGAGGTTCTGTCCGACGATCGCCGCCTCGATATCGCCCATACCCAGGCCCAGCGCCGAGAGTTCGGCAGTTCGCGGCGTTACCTGGAAGGTCCTGGCATAGCCGCCGAGCACGTTCACGTCGGCAACGCCGTCCACCGTGCGCAGAGCCGGGCGTATCTCCCACTCCAGCAGGCGGCGCTTCTCCATCAGGGAGAGCCCGGGATTCTCCACGGTGAACATGAACATTTCACCCAGCGGCGTGCTCATGGGCGCGAGCCCGCCCTCCACCGCGAAGGGCAGGTCGGCGAGCAGCCCGGCGAGGCGTTCATTGACCTGCTGCCGCGCCCAGTAGATGTCGGTACCCTCGACAAAATCCAAAGTGATGGCCGTGATCGCGTACTTCGTGGTCGAGCGCAGCATGGCCTGGCGTGGAATGCCGAGCAGCTCTGTCTCTACCGGATACGTCACGCGCTGCTCAATCTCCTCCGCGGTCATGCCCGGTACCTTGAGAATGACCTTGACCTGTGTGGGCGAGATATCGGGATAGGCATCCACAGGCAGCTGCAGCCAGGCACGAACGCCCAGCCCGGTCACAAGCGCCGCCAGGACGCAGACAAACAGGCGCTGCGTGAGCGCAAAACGAACCACCTGGTTCAGCACGTCACTCGCCGCCCAGGCCGAGAAGAATGCCCTGCACGGCGCTTACCGACGTCACCAGTACCGCGCTGTCCGCCAGGTCAGTGTCAGTGGCCACGGCGTAGTTATCACCCAGCGACGTCAGCAGGGAGACATGGACTGCCTCCAGGGTATCCCCGCGACGGACCAGCACCTGCGCCTCGCCGTCCCGCGTAAACACCGCCGGGCGCGGCACGGAATACGCCGCCTGTCGATACAGGGGGCTGGCGCTGACCGTCGCATTCAGAGGCACATTGCACGACGCCGGCAGTGCCTCACTCCAGGCGGTGAGCAGAAAGCCCTGGGCGACGCTATCGACGTGGGTCACCGCCACCCGGCAGTCCGGCAGCGACAGGGCCACGAGCTCACGGGCAGAGCGCATCGGAACCTGTGCGCGCAACTGCAGTGCGTCGGCAGCGAGGAAGCCGGCGAGCTCCGTACCCGCCACCAGGCGGTCCCGGTGGTCGCGATACTGGATGCGGCCGTCCATGGGCGCCGTGAGGGTGATCGACTCACTGTCATCAGTCGACTCCACGACCAGCTCCTGAAAGTGCCGCATATGCTCGTATTCCAGCTGGAGCTCCAGGTGGCGGTCGACAATAGCCACCCACTGCTCTTCGCGCAGCGCCTGCTGCCGGTAGGACTCGCGGCTGCGCTCGTAGCGGTCCCTCGCCGCCTCGTAGCGGGTCTGCAGGGTCGAGTACTCAAGCAGCAGATGGTGAATCTCAGGGCCGTCCAGAACCACAAAAGGCTGGCCTTCTCGCACCGTTTCGCCGTTACCGACCAGATAGGTGGCGCGGCGCGCATCCCGCGGCAGCTCGATGCGGTACATGGCACCACCGCGGTGACTGACCCGCGCCTGCACGGCGGGTCCGGGGACCTCCTGCAGCGGCTCTACCGGCGCAAAGGACAGATCGAGGTCGCCGAGATCGGCGATTGGCACGCGCGCGGGCTCCGCCCCCGCGCCCGACAGCACGCAGAGCAGACCGCCGGACAGCAGCCAGCGAAGATATCGTTTCATAGGGTCTGCCCCGCAGCCTGCCGCTGGCGTGCGGCGTTCCTGTGAATTTCCCACTCGATGAGGGCCAGCTCGCTGCGCCGGTCCAGCACATCCAGCAGCCGGCGCAGGACCAGCTCCGCCTCGACCTCGTTGCTGGCACGAAGGGCGAGAAGCTGGGCCTCGATACGCTCGCCCAGGCGGGTGGACTTCCGCAGCAGCCGCTGCCGCGTGGCCAGGCGCTCGGCGTCGCTTTTAAGCGACAGCCACTCACGGCGGATCTCGAGCCGCCGCTCGTCGCGCTGCCGTGAAAACTCCCGGGAAGCGGCCGCTTTCTGGCTCTCGGCACCCCGGTTGCGCACGTCCACGATGCCCAGGGGAACATCCACCGCCAGACCGAACTGCCGTTCATCCTGTCCGGGGCCGGCAAAGTCCCGTGCAACCAGGGCCAGGTTCCAGTTGCTCGCCTGCGGGTCCGCAAGACCGGCCAGGGCGCGATTCTGCTCCTGGCCGAGTTCAAGACGCAGAAGTTCGGGGTGGGCGGCATAGTCCGGTTTATCAGGAACGGACCCCGCCTCCGTAATGCTCGTCGGCACAGAAGGCAGGCTGGTAAGCGCCTGAAAACGCTGTGCCGCCTCGCGCTGTGCCGCCTCGCGATCGGCCAGCAGCAGCTCTGCGTCGAGACGTTCCTGCCCCGTGAGCAGCAGCGCGTACTCCGGCAGGCTGCCGGCCTGTGCCTGCAATTTCGCGCGTGACTCCAGCTGCGTCAGCAGGCGGACCCGCTCCTGCGCCTGCTCGACCTGCTCCGCCGCCAGGCGGTGGGCCCAGACGGCCTCGCGGATCAGCCCGGAAAAGTACCAGGCCCGGTAGCCCCGATTCGCCTGTTCGAGGCGCATCTCAACGCCCGCAAGCGAGTCGTCCAGCTGACGCCGCAGGCTGGATTTAAGCGGCAGGTTCAACGACACTTCCGTCTCGTCGGTGCCCCGGTCGAGGTCGCTCTGGACGTGCAGCGCGGACAGCACCGGCAGGCCGCCCAGAAGCCCCGTACCGATCGTCGCATCCGCCGCCTCGGCCTGGCCGTCGCCGTGGTGGGCCAGGGTTACCTCGAGAACATCGGCGAGGCTCAGCTCACTGGCCTGCTGGGCGCCCACCGCAGCACACGCGAGGAGCAGCAGCAGGGGAACCAGGGATTGTGTCAGTATGCGGGGCATGATCCACCGAAACGCGTAGGAAGCCGGTATTCTACCGACCTGGGATCGTCTTGCATCCCGCAAATGTCCCGGGATGGGGTCTCTGGTACATTTGTCCCATGGACCCGTCTCCTGTTTTCCGGAGGAATGCTTGAAGGATAGACTGATTGCCGCGCTGCTCGCGTGCATTTCCGCATGGTTCCTGGAGGATTTCCTTATGGTGGATACCCCGCAGCCGCCGCGGGGCGGGGGATCGAGCGCGGAGTAGCTTTTACCCACCCAAATCCGTATTCTCTGCGCATGTTGCCACTCGCCCTCGTGCCGGAAACCCCTCGCCACCGATGACCTATTGCCTCGCTATCGCCCTGGACGAAGGTCTGGTGTTCTGCTCCGATTCACGGACCAACGCCGGGC
>JAWLGG010000328.1:0-4219 GCA_041685155.1 Chromatocurvus sp. | reverse complement strand
GGGGTAGCCGATGTTCTGGGCCCCCCCCACGGCGGCATCGACACTGCGCACCGTGGTATTGGCCGGCTGGCGCAGCCCCAGCTTGTCTATCATCTGCTGGAAGCGCTCGCGGTCCTCGGCCCGGTCGATGGCATCCGGCGTGGTGCCGATGATCGGCACACCGGCTTTTTCGAGGTCCCGCGCCAGCTTCAGCGGCGTCTGCCCGCCAAACTGCACAATGACGCCTTCAGGCTTTTCGAGGTCGACAATCTCCAGCACGTCCTCCAGCGTCAGCGGCTCGAAATACAGCCGGTCAGATGTATCGTAGTCGGTAGAAACCGTCTCCGGGTTGCAGTTTATCATGATGGTCTCGTAACCATCCTCGCGCATCGCCAGTACCGCGTGAACGCAGCAGTAGTCGAACTCGATGCCCTGGCCGATGCGGTTGGGGCCGCCGCCGATGACCAGGATCTTGCGCCGCGAGGATGCCGCTGCCTCGCACTCCTCTTCATAGGTGGAGTACATGTAGGCCGTGTCGGAGGCGAACTCCGCCGCGCAGGTATCGACCCGCTTGTACACCGGTCGGATACCGAGGCCCTGGCGGTGGGCGCGAACCTCGGACTCCGCTACGCCGAACAGCACCGCGAGGCGGGCATCGGAAAAGCCCTTGCGCTTGAGGCTGAACATGCGCTCCCGGTCGACCTGGCCCAGGGCGAGCCGCTTCAGACCGTCCTCGGTGATCACGAGGTCCTCTATCTGGGCCAGGAACCAGGGGTCGACCCCGGAATAGCCGTGCACCTCGTCCACGCTCATACCCGCGCGGAAGGCATCCGCCAGGTACCAGATGCGCTCCCAGCTGGGGTTGGTCAACTCGGCGACAAGCTCGTCGCGCAGGTCCGGGTTATCCACATCCATCATGTGTTCAAAACCGGTCGACCCGACCTCGAGGCTGCGCAGCGCCTTCTGCAGTGACTCCTGGAAGGTGCGACCAATGGCCATGGCTTCGCCCACTGACTTCATCTGCGTTGTCAGCCGGGCATCTGCGGTCACGAACTTCTCAAAGGCGAAGCGCGGTATCTTGGTGACAACGTAATCGATAGAGGGCTCGAACGACGCCGGCGTTGCGCCGCCGGTTATCTCGTTGCGCAGCTCGTCCAGCGTGTAGCCAACGGCGAGCTTGGCGGCGACCTTGGCGATCGGGAAGCCGGTCGCCTTGGAGGCCAGTGCCGAGGAGCGGGACACCCTGGGGTTCATCTCGATCACCACCAGGCGGCCGGTTTTCGGATCGAGCCCGAACTGGACATTGGAACCGCCGGTCTCCACGCCGATCTCGCGCAGCACCGCCAGCGAGGCGTTGCGCATGATCTGGTATTCCTTGTCCGTGAGGGTCTGCGCCGGCGCGACGGTGATTGAGTCGCCGGTGTGCACACCCATGGCGTCGATGTTCTCGATGGCGCAGACGATGATGCAGTTGTCGTTGCGGTCGCGCACGACTTCCATCTCGAATTCTTTCCAGCCGATCAGGGATTCGTCGATCAGCAGCTCATTGGTCGGCGACAGGTCGAGCCCGCGGTTGCAGATCTGCTCGAACTCGTCGCGGTTGTAGGCGATGCCGCCGCCGGAGCCGCCCATGGTGAACGAGGGGCGGATAATGCACGGCAGCCCGATGGAGTCGAGTACCTGGTAGGCCTCCTCCAGGCTGTGCGCGAGCATGGCCCGTGGCGTCTCCAGGCCGATGCGCTTCATCGCCTTGTCGAAAAGATCGCGGTCTTCGGCCATGTCGATTGCGGACTTGGTTGCACCGATCATTTCGACGCCGTGAGCTGCAAGGACACCCTCCCGGTCCAGATCGAGTGCACAATTGAGTGCGGTCTGGCCACCCATGGTCGGCAGCAGGGCGTCGGGCTTCTCGGTCTCGATGATGCGCGCCACGGTGCGCCACTCGATGGGCTCGATGTAGGTGGAATCGGCCATCGCCGGGTCGGTCATGATGGTGGCGGGGTTGGAGTTGACCAGAATGACCCGGAAGCCCTCCTCGCGCAGCGCCTTGCAGGCCTGGGCACCGGAGTAGTCAAACTCGCAGGCCTGGCCGATCACGATGGGCCCTGCGCCGAGGATGAGAATACTTTTGATGTCGGTACGCTTTGGCATTGCTGGCGTCAGTCCTGCGCTGTGCGAGCCCGCATGAGCTCGATGAAGTGATCAAACAGGAGGGCGGCGTCGTGCGGCCCCGGGCTCGCCTCCGGATGGCCCTGGAAGCTGAAGGCCGGCCGGTCAGTGCGGTGGATGCCCTGCAGTGAGCCGTCGAACAGCGAGCGATGCGTCACCCGCAGATTGTCTGGCAGTGTGCTGTCGTCGACGGCGAAACCGTGATTCTGGCTGGTGATGAGGACGGTGCCGTCATCCAGGTTCTGCACCGGGTGGTTGGCACCATGATGTCCGAATTTCATTTTCAGCGTCCGACCGCCGCTGGCGAGGGCGAGCAGCTGGTGCCCGAGGCAGATGCCGAAGACGGGGATGTCGGTCTCCAGCAGCGAGGTGATCGCAGCAATGGCGTAGTCGCAGGGCTCGGGATCGCCCGGACCGTTGGACAGGAAGACACCATCCGGGTGCAGCGCCAGCACGTCCTCAGCCGGCATCGTAGCGGGCACGACCGTAAGGCGGCAGCCGCGATCCACCAGCATGCGCAGGATGTTGCGCTTGCAGCCATAGTCATAGGCGACCACATGCAGAGTCAGCGACTCCGGCGCCGGGTGCGCATGGCCGAGGTCCCAGTGCCAGCTGCCCTCGGTCCAGTCATAGGCCTCGGTGACCGAGACCTCCCGCGCCAGATCCGCACCGGCGAGGCCGGGAAAGCCACGCGCCATGGCAATCGCGGCTTCGCTGTCCTCGGCTGCACTGCCGGTGACAATGCAGCCAGCCTGGGCGCCCTTCTCCCGCAGCAGCCGGGTCAGGCGCCGGGTGTCGATATCGGCAATGGCCACGACGCCGTTGTCGCGCAGCCAGGCATCCAGGGGCTGCTCGTTGCGATAGTTGCTGGCGAGCAGCGGCAGGTCGCGGATGATCAGCCCGGCGGCCCAGACGCGGCCGGATTCGTTGTCCTCCCTGCTGGTGCCGGTATTGCCGATATGCGGGTAGGTCAGCGTCACCATCTGCCGTGCGTAGGAGGGATCCGTGAGAATCTCCTGATAGCCGGTCATGGCCGTATTGAATACCACTTCACCGACGCTGGAACCCTCGGCACCGGCGGCGATGCCGCGGAACAGGCTTCCGTCTTCAAGGGCGAGTAAAGCCGGGCTGGACAATCTGACCTCCACTCTGGCGATAACTGGGCGCTCGTCGAGCGGCCGCAAAAAAGCGAGATGTGTGACCGCATCTCGCTTTCCGTGGAGGCCTCCGACGCTGCGCGGGGGTGGCAGGCGCCCGCCACATGCAGCTCTGTGAGCCGCTTGCGGCGGGCGAAATGTGATCGCGGATTCTAGGGGATGATGCGGAGACTGTCCAGTGCGCTCGCTGGGGTAGACGCGGAAATGGCGGCTCTGCAGGGCCCGCATGCCCGGCCCCGGCGGTCGGCCAGGCAGAAAACGGTTGCGTCCACACCGGGGTTTCCTATGATGGTCACTCACTTCGGGCAGGGGACGCGCGCCGGCACATGGACTACTGCACCGGGAAAACCGCTGTTATTACCGGCGCAGGGTCTGGCATTGGTCGCGCCCTCGCGGCTGCACTGAATGGCCAGGGCTGCGCCCTTTACCTGGGCGACATTGACGAGGCGGCGCTCGCAGCAACCGTCGCAACCCTGCCCTGCCCTCGCGTGCCGGTGGAGCAGCGACGCGTCGACGTCGCGGAGAAAGCCGCGGTGGACCGCTGGGCGGCCGATATCGCCGGGGAGCGGGGGGACAGCGGTGTCGATATCCTGATCAACAACGCCGGGGTTGCCTACAGCGCCCGGGTGGATGCCTGCGACTACGCCGAGGTGCAGTGGCTGATGCGCATCAACTTCTGGGGGGTTGTGCATGGAACCCTCGCCTTCCTGCCATTGCTCCAGGCTGCGCCGCGCGGCCACCTGGTCAACCTGTCGTCGATTTTCGGCATCATCGGGGTGCCCACCCAGTCCGCCTACAACGCCGCCAAGTTTGCCGTGCGCGGCTACACCGAGTCACTGCGCCAGGAACTCGCGGGCAGCCGCGTTCACGTGTGCTGCGTCCATCCCGGCGGCGTGAGGACCAACATCGCCCGC
>JAWLGG010000327.1:0-4234 GCA_041685155.1 Chromatocurvus sp. | reverse complement strand
CCGCACCCAGGGCTCAAACCGCGACAGCGCCTGCTTTGCCCTGTCGGCCTGGGAACGCTCGGCGTAACTGCCATACAGCACCAGGTACTGGCTGGTATCGCCTTTGCGCCGCCGCTGGACACGGGCCCCAGGAGCCAGGTCGTTCTCGTCGATAAAGGACTGTGCGGCGTCCACCGCACTGAACGCGCCGAGCTGCAGCGTGAACGCCCCGGCAAGCGTGCCCGCAGACCCGCCTGTTGCCGACGCCTTCCCGGCGCTGCGGGAAGCGCCCGCGGCAGCTGCCGACCCGCTCAGGTCACCCCCCAGGCAGCGCGATACCGCCAGCTCGTTACCGGCCGCCACCTGCTGGTATTTTTCCCAGAACAGGGCATCCACCTTCCTGCCGTATTCAGACGCGTTCTCACTACGGTAGCGCGCCACCTGGCTGGGCCCGCCGTTATAGGCAGAGTAGGCGGAACGGGCCAGATTGGTGATACCCCCCGGCTGACGGTGCTCACCCTTGCGGATGGCGTACTTGACCAGGTAATCGAGGAGCACCTCGGCCCCTGCGGCACCGTTATAGGAAATATCCCAGCGCAGCTGCTGCTGGCTGTAGAAGCCGCGCCACACGCGCTCGTTCACCTGCATCAGGCCAACATCACCGGTGCCCGAACGCAGCGGCACCAGCTTGCGGTCGTCGCTGATCACGTAGTGTCGCCAGCAGCTCTCCTGCCACGCGGTGGCGAGCACCAGCTGCCGGAACAGCTCGGCATAGGCGGGATCCAGATCCCGCGTGGCGATCGCCTCGCTGGCCGACCCCTGCAGCAGCCCCGCGACCTGCGGCAGGTACTCGGGCAGGTCCTCCCGCTGTGGCGCCCAGCTGTTGAGGCGCCCCATGTCCGCCGCCGTCGCCTTCGGGAACAGGGAAAAATCCAGGCGCCAGGCCGACGGGGGCGGCGTGGCCTCGAGGCTCTCCTCCAGCAGACTGCGCAGCTCCGGGTCAACGTCCCCGGAGTACTGCAGCAGTTCTTCCCCCGCCTCATCACTGATCATTCGCGCCAGCCGCCGCAGGCCGTCGGCGGAAATGTCCAGGCCCACGCCGGGACCGAGCTGATCGAGCGCTGCCAGGGCATCTGTGGCGGCAATGACGCTGAACAGCAGCATGTGCTCCTGCCCCGGCTGCTCCAGGCCGATGCGGCGAATGACCGGCGCCAGGGACTGCCAGCTCTGCAGGAACCAGTCCCGCACGACGTCCTCCCCGGTGTCCGGCGTTTCAACCAGCGCGTCGCGCAGCCGGTAGCGGCTCTCGATCAGCACATCAAGCAGGGCGTCGCGCAGCGCCTGCAGCTGCGTCTCCGCCGCGTAATGCTTGACCGCCATGACAAGCAGCGAATCCATAAGCTGCCAGCGCTCCTCCCAGCGCTCCATTTCCGCCTCCGTAAGCGCGCGCTCGGGCTGCAGGGGGGCCGACAGGGGCTCGACGGTGAACACGATATCCGCATTCAGCGTCTCCTCGCCCACCGTGAGGTCGCTCAGGCGAAGCGTATCGAGCAATGCCCGGATCTGCTGGCGCGAGTGATGCGGGAGCACCTCAGGCAGCAGTGCCCCCACCGACTGCAGCTGTGGCGTCAGGTCCACCACAAAGCGGCTGAACAGGTTCCGCACGCTGGCATCGGCCATCTGCTGCATGCGCGGGTTGTTAACCGGCTGGCCCGCGGGGTCCAGCAGCCAGACCCGCTCCGGGACAAAGCCCAGCGCAGTCCCCTCATTGCGCGCCTCCGGCCTGCCACTGACCCCGATGCGCCCCTCCCAGGCGAGCACGGTGGCACAGGCACCGGGCGCCCCGACGCCGATGCGGGCACGCAGCGCCGCCAGCACCTCCAGCTGTGAGTCCCGGGCGGCCAGCGCCGGATCGCTCAGCACGATCTCACTGCAGCCGGTGGGGTCGTTGAGGAGCTCACGACTCTCCCCGGTGCCGGTGAACAGCTGCGCTGCGAGGAGTTGCTGCAGCAGGGGATATTCGAGTTGCAGGGGAACGGTAACGTCCGACGGCTGCGCCGACGGTTCGTCGGCAGCCATCGCGTACCAGGACTGCAGCACTGCAAGGAGCAGAAGTAACGAAAGGCGGGAAGGTCGCACCCGCGAAAGCCGCGATTGCCTGCGCCGCAAAGACGTATGAATGGTAGTGGGGAAACGCATCATGGTCCTGGGTGTCCGTAAGACTGATGCGAGCATTCTACGCCTGCAGCCGGTGCTTCGTCGTGTCGGAACGGTCAGGTCAGGCGCAGGCACGTGTACAGGACCAGCTGATCCGCCAGCGACCGCTGCCGAGCCAGGAACGCCTCCCTACTCGATCGATCCCAGGCGCCCGGCCTCCAGCAGGGGCACCACCCAGTACCGCACCCGTTCCCGCCCCACCAGCGGCTGGATCGCGGCCAGAATCGCCTCGCGCTGCGTTGTCGCATGCAGGATCTCGAAGCGGCTGAAGCGCCGCGCACCGTCAACCTGCTCGGCGACATCGAAATGGCTGTGCTCGCGGCTGAATCCGGCCACCTCGACGGCACTGAAGCCGGACACGCCTTCGAAGCCCATCAGCGCATCCACCACGTCCTCGTGCAATCGGCCGGGGACAAGCACGACCATCAGCTGCAGATCACTCATGCTGGCGTCGCCCCCAGTACTGGTAGAACACGGGCAGAAGGAACAGGGTCGTTACCGTGGAGGTCAGCAGCCCCCCTACCACCACAATCGCCAGTGGTCGCTGCACTTCCGCACCGGGGCCGGTCGCAAACACCAGCGGCAGCAGGCCGAAAATGGCCGTGGTCGCCGTCATCAGCACCGGGCGCAGACGCTGGGTCGCACCACTGACAATGCGCTCGGACAGCGCGGCGCGCAGATGCCACTGCTGCTGGAAGTAACTCACCATCACCACCCCGTTGAGTACCGCGATGCCGAGCAGGGCGATCAGGCCCACGGATGCGGGCACGGAGAGATACTCGCCACTGACGAACAGCGCGATCACCCCTCCCATCAGGGCAAAGGGCACGTTGCCGAGTATAATCCCCGCCAGCGCCAGGGAGCGGAAGGTCGCAAACAGGATGATCATGATCAACAGCAGCGCCACCGGCACAACGAGGAGCAGGTTGCGGGTGGCGCGCTGCTGGTTCTCGAACTCGCCGCCATACTCCAGGCGATATCCCGCGGGCAGCGGCACCTCCCGCGCCAGTGTCTCGCGCAGCTCGTCCACGAGACCGACCACATCGCGGCCGTCCACATTCAGGGTGACAATGCCGAAGCGGCTCCCGCGCTCCCGCTCCACCACCAGGGGACCCTCAGCGTAGCTGACATCGGCGATATCCGCCAGGGTAGCCAGCTGGCCGTCGGGCAGGGCCACCATGCGCTGCTCCAGATCCGCCACCGTTGCCGGCGCCGCCACCGATGTCGATCCGGACGCGAGGGTCACCGGCGTGCGCTGGCGTCCCTCGCGCACCTCGGAGATGGCGGTGCCCTCGATCTGCGTCTTCAGGTAATCCGCCAGGCCCGCCGCGCTGAGACCATGCGCGGCGGCGAGTTCGGGCTGCACGCGCACGTTGAGGAACTTGCCGCCCTCGGTCACCGAGGCCTGGACGTCAACCGCGCCGGGCACATCGCGGGTGATCCTCGCGATGCGCGGCATCAGCTCCGCAAGCTGCGCGAGATCCTCTCCGAACAGCTTGATGGTGACGTCGCCACTGCTGCCGGTGAGCATCTCGGCGGCGCGCATCTGTATGGGCTGGGTGAAGCCGATATTGATGCCCGGGAAGCGCGACACCACCTCGCGCACCGCGTCCTCGAGCTCATCCTTGCTGTCCATGCGCCAGGTCTCGCGCGGGGCCAGCTCCATGAAGACGTCCGTCTCGTTAAGGCTCATCGGGTCCAGGCCCAGCTCGTCCGAGCCGGTGCGCGAGACGATCTGGCGGATTTCCGGTATCTCCGCAAGCAGCGCTGTCTCGATCTGCTTGTCCAGCTCTACCGAGGCCTCCAGAGAGATACTCGGCGACTTCTCGAGCTGTACGATCACGTCGCCCTCATCCAGCACCGGCATGAAGGTCTTGCCGATCAGCGCCAGCAGCAGGCCACTCAGTGCCAGCAGCCCGAGGACGCCGAGCAGCAGCCAGAGCGGGCGCGCGAGCACGCCTGTGAGCAAGGTCGCGTAGCGGCCCTGCATGCGCTGCATGAACCGCGGCATGGCTGACGCCCGGGCGCCGAGCAGCAG
>JAWLGG010000326.1:0-4238 GCA_041685155.1 Chromatocurvus sp. | reverse complement strand
GATGCGCCGCACGCCGTGGTGATCGGCAGTGGTTTCGGTGGGCTGGCGGCGGCGATTCGCCTGGGCGCGCGGGGCTTTCGCGTTACCGTGCTGGACAAGCTCGATGCGCCGGGTGGCCGCGCCTACGTTTTCAGGCAGGACGGCTTTACCTTTGATGCGGGTCCGACTATCGTCACGGGCCCGTTCCTGCTGCGCGAGCTGTGGAGCATGTGCGGCCGGCATTTCGAGGACGATGTCGACCTGAGGCTGATGTCACCGTTCTACCGGATCTGTTTCGACGATGGCAAGGTGTTCGACTACGGGGGCGATGCCGAACAGGTGAAGGCCGAGATTGCGCGCTTCAATCCGGACGACGTCGCGGGCTACGAGCGTTACATGCAGGCCAGCGAAAAGGCCTATGAAATCGGCTTTGAAAAGGTGGGGCACCTGCCTTTTGATACCTTTGCCGAGCTGCTGAAATTCCTCCCGGACATGGTGCACCTGCGCGGCTACCGCAGCGTGTACGCGCAGGTGGCGAAGTACATCAGCGATCCGTATGTGCGCATCGTGCTCAGCTTCCACCCGCTTCTCATCGGCGGCAACCCCTTTGCGGTGACCTCCGTGTATACGCTGATCTCCTTTCTCGAGCGCAAGTGGGGTGTGTATTCAGCGATGGGGGGTACCGGCAGCATAGTCCGCGGCCTGGTCGACCTGATCCGCGGGCAGGGTAACCAGCTGCGCATGAATGCGGAGGTGGAGGAGATTCTTGTCGAGGACGGGGCCGCCAAAGGTGTGCGCCTGCGCTCGGGCGAGATCGTCCCGGCGGACCTTGTGGTGTCCAATGCCGACTCCGCATGGACCTATCGCCACCTGGTGCCGGAACAGCATCGACGGCGCTGGACCAACCGGCGCATCGAGCGGTCGCGCTCATCCAATGGCCTGTTCGTCTGGTATTTCGGTACCCGGCGGCAGTATCCCGACGTGCCCCACCACTCTATCGTGCTGGGTCCCCGCTACAAGGCACTGCTCAAGGATGTGTTCAAGCACAAGAAACTGGCCGCCGATTTCAGCCTCTACCTGCACCGGCCAAGCGCCACGGATCCGTCCATGGCGCCCGAGGGACACGACTGCTTTTACGTGCTTGCGCCGGTGCCGCACCTGGAGGCAGAAGTCGACTGGAACGAGCATGCCGAAGCCTTCCGCCGCGCTGTCGAGGCCCGTCTTGAAGAGACCATGCTTCCCGGGCTGGGGGATGCGGTGGTGAGTTCGCGGGTCATGACGCCGCTGGATTTCGAGCAGCGTCTGCTGTCCTTCCGCGGTGCCGGGTTCAGCTTTGAGCCGGTGCTCTGGCAGAGCGCGTGGTTCCGTCCACACAACCGCAGCGAAGACGTCAGGCACCTGTACCTGGTGGGTGCGGGGACACACCCTGGCGCGGGAATGCCGGGTGTGCTGTCCTCGGCGCGGGTACTTGATAAGATCGTGCCGCATGCCAATACCTTCCGCTGACGCTCCACCGCTGCGCGAGGCCGATATGGCCGCCTGTCGCAGCCTGCTCAAGACCGGTTCGCGGTCCTTCCACGCGGCGTCCCGCTTTCTACCCTATCACTGCCGCGATGCGGCGACGGCGCTATACGCCTTCTGTCGGCAGGCGGATGATGCCGTGGACGACAGCGGTGCCCCCCACCTGGCACTGGAGATGCTGCACGGGCGCCTGGATGCGGTGTACGCCGGCAAGCCTGAAGATTACGCCGCGGATCGCGCCCTGGCGTCGGTGGTGGTCCAGTGTGGCCTGCCGCGGGATCTCCTGGACGCCCTGCTCGACGGTTTCGCCTGGGACGCCGAGGGCCGCGAGTACGAGACGCTATCGGATGTGCTCGATTACGCCGCGCGGGTCGCGGGCTCTGTCGGCGTCATGATGGCGGTGATCATGGGTATACGCGATGCCAGCGTGCTGGCGCGTGCTGCCGATATGGGCGTCGCCATGCAGTTGACCAACATCAGCCGCGATGTGGGCGAGGACGCCAGAAACGGGCGCCTGTACCTGCCTGCGGCCTGGTTGCGCGAGGCGGGGATCGATCCACGGGCGTTCCAGCTGGCGCCGCAGCACAATGCCGGCCTCGGCAGCGTCACCCGCCGCCTGCTCGTCGTGGCGGACAAGCTCTACCGGCGGGCTGACGCCGGCCTGACCCGGCTGCCGCTGCGCTGTCGGCCCGGAATGTATGCCGCGCGGCTCCTGTATTCGGCGATCGGAGACGAGGTGCGGCGGCGGGATTACGACAGCGTCAATCAGCGCGCCGTGGTGGGGCCCATGGGCAAGCTGCTGCGCCTCGCGCGATTGCCGGGGCTGCCCCTGCTGGATGCCAGCGCGGTAGCGGCACCGGTGCTTCGGGAAAACCGCTTCCTTGTCGAGGCGGTCAATTCGCATCCGGGACCCCGGGTAAGCTCCCTCGTTGAGCACGAGGGCAAGGTCGCCTGGATGCTGGCAATGATCCAGGAACTCGACCGGCGCGACCGGCAGAACGGCACGGTGGACAGCGGCGACGGTGAGCGCCCGTCAGCAGCGGGCTGAGAGGGGTCGCATGAGCGGGTTCAAGGAATTCAAGTACGGCTGGCCGGTGGTGCTCGCATCCACGCTGGGTATTGCGCTTGGCATGTCGCCGCTGCCTTTCTACACCATCGGGGTGTTTGCCGGCCCGCTGAAAGCGGAGTTCGGCTGGACCATCGACAAGATCATGTCCGGCCTGGTGGTCTTCACCCTCGTGGCCATGGTAGCCAGCCCACTGGTGGGCGGGCTCAGTGATCGATTTGGCGTGCGTCGCGTGGCGCTGACCTCCATGCTCCTCTTCTCACTGGCGATGATGTCCTTCGCCCTCAATACCGGCTCCATGCCCCTTTATTACCTTATCTGGGGCCTTCTGGCGCTGGTCGGTGCGGGCACGCTGCCGATGACCTTCACCCGCGCGATTTCCAACTGGTTCAACGCCAAGCGCGGTCTGGCGCTCGGCGTGGCACTTATTGGCACGGGTCTGTCCGGGTCCCTGACCAAGATCTTCGCCGCCTGGGTGATAGAGGAGCACGGCTGGCGGGCCGCCTATATCGCGGTCGGTGCGCTGCCGCTGTGCATTGCCTTTCCCGTCGCTTTTCTGTTGTTCCGGGATGTCGATGATCCGCGCGCCGGAGTACGCTCCCGCGGCCTGACCGCGATGCGTACCGCAACCAACACCACGGCTACGGTGTACGGACTGACCGTGCGGCAGGCACTCGTGGACTGGCGGTTCTGGCTGCTGGCCGCGATCTTCGTACCTCTCTCCTTCGCAGTGGGTGGTCCGATCCCCAACATGGAGACCCTCCTCGGCGCCAAGGGGTTCGACACCCGGGATGCAGTCATGCTGGCGAGCTTCCTCGGTTATTCGGTGTTCGTGGGGCGCCTGCTCGGCGGCTACCTGCTGGACCTCTTCTGGGCGCCCGCAGTGGCCTGTGTCCTGCTGCTGATGCCGGCCATTTCCATGTATCTCATGACCACGGGCATGTTGACCTACGCTACGGCGCTGATTGCGGTGATCCTGATCGGGGTGGCTGCCGGCATGGAGTACGACCTGCTTGCCTATCTTGTCTCGCGCTATTTCGGTATTCGCAATTACGCGGCGATCTACGGCTGCCTGTATGCGTTCTTCGCGCTGGGCGCGGGCTTTGGGCCCGCGGTGTTTGGCTGGGCCTATGAAAAGACCGGTTCCTACGATTCGGTGCTGATATGGTCCATGTGGGCGTTTGTGGGCTGTTCTTTCGGTCTGTTGCTGCTTGGGCCCTATCGCGATGTCGAATTGCGCAGTATGACCGCGCCGGTTTCCTGAGAACCGGTCCGACCGATCTGCCGGGCCCTACCCCGGGCCGCCGCGAACCGGGCGCGTGTGCCGCGGCATGCGAAATGGCAGCAGTGCCTGCACCCAGCGCTGGCGAAAGCGGACCAGCGACAGGCTCTCGTGGAAGGCGGTCACCCTTTCTCCCAGAAGCTGCGTCTCCAGCATGGATCGGGCATAAAAGGGCGTATCTTCGAGAGTTCGAAGTACGCGGCTTGCGTCCGGCGCATCGGTTCCGGTCTGGCGCGGAATGCGCCAGATTGCGGTTGTGGGTAGTGCTGCCGCGGCGGGCGGTGTCACGGGCTCGGCCCGGCCCGCGGCGTCGAAGCGCAGGGCCAGCGATCTTGCCGGCGTCGCCGGATCCAGTGGACGCGAAAGGTACTGCACGAGGCTGCCCCCATC
>JAWLGG010000325.1:0-4258 GCA_041685155.1 Chromatocurvus sp. | reverse complement strand
CCGTCGTGAGCCCGCGGATGACAGGGCCCTGCGCGCCGCCGGTGTGCATCCCTTGCTGGCGCGCACCTACGCTGCCCGGGGCCTGTCTGACCCGGCGCTGCTCGATCTCGACCTGGCCCGCCTGCTGCCCCCGGAGCGCCTGCTCAATGCCGATCGTGCGGCGGCGCGACTGGCGCAGGCACTGGCTGCGCGGCAGTCCATACTGCTGGTCGGTGATTTCGATGCCGACGGCGCCACCAGCTGTGCGCTGGCCCTGCGCGCGCTGCGCGCCCTCGGTGCCGGGCGGGTGGGCTATCTCGTGCCGAACCGCTTTGACTACGGCTACGGCCTGAGTCCGGAGATCGTCGCGCTGGCGCGGCAGCGCTCGCCCGACCTGATCATCACCGTGGACAACGGCATTTCCAGCATCGACGGCGTTGCCGCCGCTGCCGCCGCCGGCATCGACGTGATTGTCACGGATCACCACCTGCCCGGGGAGTCGATGCCCGCCGCCGGCATTATCGTCAATCCCAACCAGCCTGCCTGCGACTTTCCCAGCAAGCACCTGGCCGGCGTCGGTGTCATCTTCTACGTCATGCTGGCCCTACGCCGCCACCTGCGCGAGGCCGGCTGGTTCGAGACGCAGGGCCTTGCCGTGCCACACCTGGGTCAGTTCTTCGATCTTGTGGCGCTGGGCACCGTGGCGGATGTCGTGCCGCTGGATTACAACAACCGCATCCTGGTCCAGGCCGGCCTGCAGCGGATTCGCAGCGGGCGGGGCTGCGCCGGCATTCGCGCGCTGCTGGCCGTGGCGGGGCGCAATGCCGCCGCGCTGGTGGCGGCGGATCTCGGTTTTGCCGTGGGTCCGCGCCTGAACGCGGCGGGGCGCCTGGATGACATGTCGATCGGGATCGAGTGCCTGCTGTCCGATGACGAGTCTGTCGCCCTGGGGTTTGCGCGCGAGCTGGATCAGCTCAATCGCGACCGCCGCGATATCGAGCGCGGCATGCAGGAGGAGGCTCTGCGACTGCTGGCGGACACGCAGATCGAGTCCGCCGACCCCCCCGCCGCGCTGGCGCTCTACGACCCCGGCTGGCACCAGGGCGTGGTCGGCATTCTGGCATCGCGGATCCGCGAGCGCGTGCACCGTCCCGTGGTGGCCTTCGCCGACGCGGGGGACGGGGTACTGAAGGGGTCGGCGCGTTCCATTCCGGGCGTGCATATTCGCGATGTGCTGGCGACCATCGATGCGCGGCATCCGGGACTGATGGGCAAATTTGGCGGCCATGCCATGGCTGCGGGCCTGGACCTGCCGGCGGCGCGACTTGACGATTTCGCCGGCGCGCTGGCCGCGGAGGTCGCGCGGGTGGCCACTGCCGCGGATCTTGAGGCGGTGCTGCACAGCGATGGCCCGCTCGCGCCCGGGGACTTTCATCTCACTGTTGCCGAGGCGCTGCGGGCGGCGGGACCCTGGGGGCAGCAGTTTCCGGAGCCGCTGTTTGACGGGCGCTTTTACATCGTGAGTCAGCGGCTCGTCGGCGAGCGGCATCTCAAGCTGGTGCTGCGACCCCCAGGGTGCGATGCGCTGGTGGATGCGATCGCGTTCAACATTGACCCGGCGCGGTGGCCCGACGCGCAGGCACAGGCGGTGTCGCTGGTGTTCCGGCTCGATGCCAACGAGTTCCGCGGGCAGCGCAGCCTGCAGCTGGTGGTGGAACACCTCGAGGCGGTGGCCTCGGTCAAGGGCGAGTGACAGACGGGCAATGGCGCGTTCACGCGGGGGGTGTCACTGCGGTAGAATGCCCTGCTACTTCAAAGGAAACGGTTCCCATGCTCGAAATCAACCTGATTCTGCAGCGACTGAAAGAGATGGAAGCGCGCACTGACGTGCTTAGGGGGTATCTTTGACTTCGATGGTCGCAAGGAGAGACTGACAGAAGTCGAACTGGAGCTTGCCGAGCCCAGCGTATGGGAGGACCCCGAACGCGCCCAGGACCTCGGCCGTGAGCGCGCATCCCTCGAGAACATTGTCGAGACCCTGGAAACCCTGACCTGCGGCACCCGGGACACCGCCGATCTTGTCGAGCTCGCGGCGGCCGAGGACGACAGCGACACCCTCGAGGAGGTGCAGACGGAGATCGACCAGCTGGATGCCCTGCTGGCCAGGCTGGAATTCCGCCGCATGTTCAGCGGCGAGATGGACGCCAACAACGCCTACCTCGACATCCAGGCCGGCTCCGGCGGGACCGAGGCGCAGGACTGGGGCGAGATGCTGCTGCGCATGTACCTGCGCTGGGGCGAGGCCCGCGGCTTCAATACCGAGCTCATCGAGGTCTCCGCCGGCGAGGTGGCCGGAATCAAGAGCGCCACGGTGAAGTTCGAGGGCGAATACGCCTTCGGCTGGCTGCGCACCGAGACCGGTGTTCACCGGCTGGTGCGCAAGTCCCCGTTCGACTCCGGCAACCGGCGCCACACGTCCTTCGCCTCGGTGTTCGTGTCACCGGAAATCGACGACAACATCGAGATCGATATCAACCCGGCGGACCTGCGTGTCGATACCTACCGCGCCTCCGGCGCCGGCGGGCAGCACATCAACAAGACCGATTCCGCCGTGCGCCTTACCCACGGCCCGTCGGGCATTGTCGTGCAGTGCCAGACAGAGCGCTCGCAACACCAGAACCGCGATAATGCGATGAAATTGCTGCGGGCCAAGCTCTACGAGATGGAAGTGCTCAAGCGCAATGAGGAGAAGCAGGCAATGGAGGACAGCAAGGCGGATATCGGCTGGGGCAGCCAGATCCGCTCCTACGTGCTGGATGCCTCGCGGATCAAGGACCTGCGCACGGGCGTGGAAACGACCAATACCCAGGCCGTCCTCGACGGCGACATTGATGGCTTTATCGAGGCGTCGCTGAAAAGCGGACTGTAAGCGGATACCGGATATGACTGATTCACATGGCAGCCCGCAGGATGCGGGGGGGGACAACACGGCACAGGACGAGAACCGGCTGATCGCCGAGCGTCGCGTCAAGCTGGCGCAGCTGCGTGAGCGTGGCAACGCCTTCCCCAACGATTTTCGCCGCAACGCGATGGCGGCGGAGCTGCAGGAGCGCTACGGCGACGCCGTGAAAGAGGACCTGGAGCAGCGCGACGACGTGTATGCCGTGGCGGGCCGGCTGGTGCGCAACCGCGGCGCCTTCCTGCTGATTCAGGACGGCTCCGCGCAGATACAGCTGTACATCAACCGCAAGGCGCTGGACGAGCAGACCCTCGCCGACATCAAGGCCTGGGATCTTGGCGACATTGTTGCGGCCCGCGGCCCGCTGCACAAATCCGGCAAGGGCGACCTGTACATCAATATGCAGGAGGCCCGACTGCTGACCAAGGCGCTGCGGCCCCTGCCGGACAAGTACCACGGACTGTCGGACCAGGAGCTGCGCTACCGCCAGCGCTATGTCGACCTGATCGTGAATCCCGGGTCGCGGCGGGTGTTCGAGCGCCGATCGAACATCGTGACCTTTATCCGCGACTACATGAACCAGCGCGGCTTTATGGAGGTCGAAACCCCCATGATGCAGGTTATCCCCGGTGGCGCCGCGGCAAAGCCCTTCGTTACCCACCACAACGCGCTGGACCTTGACATGTATCTGCGCATCGCACCGGAGCTCTACCTGAAGCGCCTGACGGTGGGTGGCTTCGAACGTGTGTACGAGATCAACCGAAACTTCCGCAATGAGGGCCTGTCCACGCGACACAACCCCGAGTTCACCATGCTGGAGTACTACTGGGCCTATGCCGACTACCGCGACGCCATGGACCTGACGGAGGACATGCTGCGCGGTCTTGCCGACTCTGTCCTTGGCAGCACGACGGTGCACTACCAGGGCGCTGACTACGACTTCTCACAGCCATTCCGGCGCCTGACGCTGTTAGAGGCCATCCTCGAGTACAACCCTGACCTTTCCGCGGCGCAGCTGAACGACGAGACCGCAGCGCGCGATGTCGCACAGTCGCTGGGCATCCCCCTCAAGGACAGCTGGGGGCTGGGCAAGGTGCAGCTGGAGATCTTCGAGCACAGCGTCGAGGACAGGCTGGATCAGCCGACCTTCATCACCGCCTACCCGACGGAGGTGTCGCCGCTGGCGCGCCGCAGCGACAGCGACCCTTTTGTCACCGAACGCTTCGAGTTCTTTGTAGGCGGTCGCGAACTGGCCAATGGCTTCTCCGAGCTCAACGACGCCGAGGACCAGGCGGCGCGCTTCCGCGAGCAGGTCGCGGA
>JAWLGG010000016.1:0-17537 GCA_041685155.1 Chromatocurvus sp. | reverse complement strand
TTCATTTCGGCGCCATCATCGGTACACTCATGGTCGGCAATGTCTTTCGCGTGATCATGCCCGCCCAGCGCGCCCTGGTGGCGGCCATCGAGCGCGGTACCGCACCCGATCCCGCAGCAGCGGTGAAAGCCAAGCTGCATTCCACGCACAACACCTATCTGACCCTGCCGCTGCTGTTCATCATGATCAGCAGCCACTACCCGATGACCTACGCCCACGCCCACAACTGGCTGGTTCTCCTGGCCCTGGTCGTGATAACCGCGGTGGCGCGACAGTATTTTGTCCTGCGCCACAAGGGCATCAACAAGCCCGTGATCATTGCGGGCAGTGTCCTGGCAGCGGCGCTCCTGGCCGTCGCCATCGCGCCGGCGCCGTCACAGGAGCGCGGCGGTGCGAATGCAACGCTGCGCGATGGTGCGCCTGCCGCCGAAGGCTGGCAGATCGTGCAGACCCACTGCACCGGCTGCCACGCACGCGAGCCCACGGATCCCGCCTTCGCCCAGGCACCCGCGGGGGTCATGCTGGACACGCCTGCCGACGTACGCCAGTGGTCCAGCCGCATCAGGGCGCGTACGATCGACACCCATGACATGCCGTTCATGAATCGCACGGAAATGACCCAGGCGGAGCGCAATACGCTGGCGCAGTGGCTCGCTGCGGGGGTGCCCGCCCCGCAGTGACGACGCGTTGCAGGCAGCTCACCACGCTTCCCGGGGGAACCGATGCGCGGATTTCCGGTCAATGTCTGTGAGACCCACTACCAGGATGTGCGACACATGCCACAACTCATCAGCAGGGCCAGGACGGGCCCGACAACACTTCTCGGTATCATTCTTGCACTCACGCTGTTTTCCATCTCCACTAACGCAGGACAGGAGCCCGACCGTCAGGATCCACCAGCGGTGACTGTCAGCGGCGAGGGCAGGGTCAATGCGCTGCCTGATCAGGCGGCGGTGCAGCTGGGCGTCCGGGCGCGCCACGAGGATCTCGCGACAGCCCGGGCCGAGGTGACCCGGCGCAGCAATGCCGTGCTCGCGCACCTGGCTTCCCTGGGCATAGAGGAGCGCCACATCAATGCCACGCACATCAGCGCGCAGCCGGAATATCGCTGGGACAAGCAGCGCGAGGAACAGGTGCTGACCGGCTACAGCGTACAGCGCAGCGTCGACCTGGCCCTGACGGACCTGGACCTGCTCCCGTCCGTCATCGAGGGCTCAGCAGATGCCGGCGCCAACGAGGTGTCGCCACCACGGCTCTCGCACAGCCGGGAGTCAGAGCTGCGCCGGGACGCCCTGCGCCTGGCAACGGAGGATGCCCGGGCCAATGCCCGCGCTATAGCCGAGGGTCTCGGCAGGGCCCTGGGCGAGGTGCGCGATATCAGCGCCGCCGGCAGCCCGCGACCCATGCCCAGGGCAAATGACATGATGCTGCGTGCATCGGCCATGGAGAGCGCCGACGCCAAGGCGAATTACGTTGCTGGCGAGATGGTGTTCGAAGCCCGGGTGAGTGCCACCTTCAACCTGCATAACGGTGAGGACGAAGTTTGACCGTTCTGCGCAGGGCGCTACACTGCACTGACTTCACCCCAATTCCGGCAAACAGGTATCCGACCTTGATGATGCGACGCACGCTGACAGCACTGATCCTGAACGGCCTCTTCTGGCTCTGCGCCACGACGGCACATTCCGTGGCGCAGCTCGACTACAGCAAGGCCCAGGCCGAGACGGCGAGGGAACTCGTCCAGCAGCTGGAGAAACGCCACTACGCCAAACTGCGCTACGATGACAGCCTGTCCGCGGCCCACCTGGAAAACTACATAGACAGTCTCGACGGCGGCAAGATGTTCTTTACCGCCGCCGACGTCGCCGAATTCCGCACCCACAGCGACACCCTGGACAACGATTTTTCCAGTGGCAATCTCGACGTCGGCTTTCTGATTTTCAACCGCTTCGCCGAGCGGCTCGAGGCACGCCTGCAGAGCGTGATCGAGACGCTGCCAGAGCGCTACGAGGCCATGGATTTCAGCGCGGACGAGGACTTTCTGCTGGATGGCGAAAAGCGCACCTGGGCGCGCAGCGACGCCGAGCTCGACGAGCGCTGGCGCAAGCACCTGAAGAACCAGGCACTCAGCCTGCGACTGGCGGACAAGGACAAGGAGGACATCGCCGGCGTCCTGGTCAAGCGCTACCAGCGCCAGCTAAAGCGGGTCGCCCAGTATAACGCGCAGGATGTCTTCCAGGTCTACGCCAATGCCCTGACCGAGCTTTACGACCCGCACACCAACTACCTGTCACCGCGGCGCACGGAAAACTTCAATATCAATATGAGCCTGTCCCTCGAGGGTATAGGCGCGGTGCTGCAGAGCGACGACGACTACACCAAGGTGGCGCGTCTCGTGGCGGCCGGTCCTGCGGACAAGCAGGGTGACCTCAAGCCTTCGGATCGCATTGTCGCCGTGGGCCAGGGCGAGGACGGCCCCATGGAGGATGTGATCGGCTGGCGCCTCGATGAGGTGGTGGACCTGATACGCGGTCCCAAGGACAGCACGGTGCGCCTGAGCGTGATCCCGGGAACGCCGGGCGCGTCGGTCGAGGAACGCAAGACGATCAGCATCGTACGCAATACGGTCAAGCTCGAGGAGCAGTCCGCCCAGAAGAAGGTCCTTGAGCTCCCCGCAGGCGACGACACAGTCAAGGTGGGCGTGATCGACATTCCCGCCTTCTACATCGATTTCGACGCCATGCGGCGCGGCGACGACGACTACAAGAGCACGACCCGCGACGTGGCGCGACTCCTGGCGGAGCTGCAGGAAGAAAACGTCGAAGGGGTCATTATTGATCTGCGCAACAACGGCGGCGGCTCACTGCAGGAAGCCAACGAACTTACCGGGCTGTTTATCGAATACGGACCGACGGTACAGATCCGCCATTCCTCGCGCCGGGTCTGGCGGGATGGCAAGCGGCTGCGCAGCGCCTACTACGAGGGGCCGCTGCTGGTCATGATCAACCGGCTCAGCGCGTCCGCCTCCGAGATCTTTGCCGGGGCCATACAGGACTACGAGCGCGGCATCATCGTCGGGGACCGTTCCTTTGGCAAGGGCACGGTACAGACCATGGTTCCCCTGAAAGAGGGTCAGCTGAAGGTGACCGAGAGCAAGTTCTACCGGATCTCGGGCGACAGCACCCAGCACCGCGGTGTCGTGCCCGACATCACCTTCCCTTCCATGTTCAACGCGGATGAGATCGGTGAAAGCGCTCTCGACCACGCCCTGTCCTGGGATCAGATCAACCCCGTGCGCCACCGTCGCTATGGTGACCTGGACTCCGTTATCCCGGAGCTGGCGACCCTGTTCGACGAGCGCAAGAAGGACAACGCCGAGCTCACCTACCTGGTCGAGCAGGTGTCCCTGGCCAACGACGACAGCGACATCGACCGGGTCTCCCTTAACGAGGAGGAGCGTCGTGCACGTCGCGAGGCACGAATGGAAGAGGCACTGGCGATCGAGAACCGCCGGCGCAGCGCGCGCGGCGAAGAGCCGCTCGCGTCGCTGGACGAGGACACCGCTGAAAACGAGGAAGTGGAGCCCGACGCCGAGGCGCCGGAGACCGCCGACGCGATCGACGGCGACCTCGCCGATCGCGACGATGTCCTGCTCACAGAAGCCGGCAATATCCTCATCGATACACTGCTTATGCGCGAGCAGGCCTACGCTGCGACCGCCAAGAAGGACGACTGAGGGCCGGCGCGGCTGAGCCCCGGGGACAGCCGCGCCAGGCGAGCTCTTCCGCGAGCCGCACCACGTCGCCGATGATGATCAGCGTCGGCGGCTGCGGCTGCTGCCTCTCAACCACCTCACACATAGTTGCCAGCGTGCCGAGAATCACGCGCTGTTCCGGCGTGGTGGCCTTCTCGACCAGCGCAACCGGCGTAGAGGAATCGCGCCCGTGGGCCTGCAGCTGTTCGCAGATGATCGGCAGGCCCACCAGGCCCATATAGAACACCAGCGTCTCCTGTGGCGACTGGAACTCCTCCCAGCGATGCGGCAACCTGCCGTCCCGGGTGTGCCCGGTGAGGAAACGCACGGATTGCGCATGGTCCCGATGGGTCAGCGGAATGCCCGCATAGCAGGCCGCGGCATTGGCCGCGGTGATACCGGGCACGATCTGGAAGGGAATGCCATGGCGTGCCAGCAGGGTGATCTCCTCGCCGCCGCGCCCGAAGACAAAGGGGTCGCCCCCTTTCAGTCGCACCACACATTTGCCTTCCCGCGCCAGATCCACCAGCGCCTGGTTGATATCCTCCTGGGGCACCGCATGCTCGGAACGCTTCTTGCCCACGTAGATGCGCTGCGCGTCGCGACGCCCCAGGTCGATGATCGCCTGCGGGACCAGGCGGTCGTGCAGGATGACATCGCCCCGCTGCAGCAGACGCAGCGCCTTGAAGGTCATGAGGTCGGGATCTCCCGGGCCGGCGCCGATAAGGAACACCTCCCCCAGCGGTCTGCCGTGTCCGCCCAGGCGCGCCTGCACCGCCTCCTCCGCCTCCTTCGGACGGTCGGCCAGCACCAGCTCTGCCACGGGCCCCTCGACCAGGTCCTCCCAGAAGCGGCGCCGCGCCGACTCGTCGGGAATCGCCGCCTTGACCCGCGCCCGCAGGCCGCCGGCAAAGCGGGCTACCTCCCCCAGCCTCGCCGGCAGCATGGCCTCGAGCCGCCGGCGCACGGCGCGCCCGAGGACCGGGCTCGAGCCGTTGGTGCCGATGGCAACCAGCAGGGGATTGCGATCGACGATCGAAGGAAAGGTGAAGGTGCACAGATCCGGAGTATCCACCACATTCACCGGGATATTCAGCGCCCGTGCCTCGGCGTGAACGTCGCG
Organism: Chromatocurvus sp.; assembly: GCA_041685155.1. Lineage (GTDB taxonomy): Bacteria > Pseudomonadota > Gammaproteobacteria > Pseudomonadales > Halieaceae > Chromatocurvus. Next base: position 12,660 of record JAWLGG010000016.1, on the reverse strand, counting down.
GTTGACAGCGTTGTCCGGGGTTGCGGCGATGACCAGTACCTGTTCCGCAAGATCGCCCGGGGCGTATCGGCGCCGCAGCCACAGGCCGTCGTGGTCAGAGAGCAGCTGCTCCAGACCGCCGTCCATCTCCGGCGCAATGACCGTCAGGCGCGCTCCGGCGCGGCACAGGAACAGGGCCTTGCGCGAGGCCACGGTGCCGCCACCGACCAGCGTGACCGGCTCGCCACGCAGCTTGAGGAAGACCGGCAGAGCGTCCACGGCGCGGCCTCAGACAGCCTCAAGCACCGCGAGGCCACCGGCGTAGGGCTGCAGGGCCTCCGGGACGGCAACGGACCCGTCGGCACGCTGGCAGTTTTCCAGGATCGCAACCAGCGTGCGGCCCACGGCGAGGCCAGATCCGTTCAGCGTGTGCAGCAGTTCCGGCTTGCCGCTCGCCGGATTGCGCCATCGCGCCTGCATCCGCCGCGCCTGGAAAGTGCCGAAGTGACTGCAGGAGGAAATCTCCCGGTAGGCATTCTGCCCCGGGAGCCATACCTCCAGATCGTAGGTCTTGCACGCGGAAAAGCCGAGGTCTCCCGTACACAGGATCACCTTGCGATAGGGCAACTGCAGGCGCTGCAGTACCGCCTCAGCGTGAGCGGTGAGGGCCTCGAGTGCCTGCTCGCCGTCGTCCGGCCGCACCAGGCTGACCAGCTCCACTTTCTCGAACTGGTGCTGCCGTATCATGCCACGGGTATCGCGCCCGTAGCTCCCCGCCTCGCTGCGGAAGCAGGGTGTGTGGCAGGTCATGCGCAGACCGGCGTCGCCGAGCTCGCTGTCCTCGAAGATACGGCCCCTGGCGATGTTGGTTACCGGCACCTCTGCCGTGGGAATCAGATAGTAGTCCTGCTCGCCCTCGAGCCGGAACAGGTCCTCTGCGAACTTGGGCAGCTGCCCGGTTCCGTACAGGGATTCACTGTTGACAATATACGGCACGTAGACCTCGCGGTAGCCGTGCTCCGTCGTGTGCATATCGAGCATGAACTGCACCAGCGCCCGGTGCAGCCGCGCGAGCCCGCCGTGCATGACGCTGAAACGGGACCCGGTAATTTTCCCCGCCAGTTCGCTGTCGAGCAGGCCCAGGCCCTCGCCGATGTCCACATGGTCGAGTGCCGGAAAATCGAAGGAGGGCGGTGTGCCCCAGCGCAGCACCTCGACGTTGTCGGCTTCGCTGTCACCAGCGGGTACATCCGCGTGGGGGAGGTTGGGCAGGCCACCGAGCCAGTCATCCAGCTCACACTGCACCTCGCGCGCCTCGTCCGTCGCGTTGTCGATTCGCGCCGCTATGGCATCCAGGGTGGCATTGACCTCGGCCTTGGCGTCGTCGACGCTCATGCCCTGCCCCACCAGCTGGCCGATCTTCCTGCTCGCGGACCTGCGCTCGGCCAGCAGATCCTGACTGGCGACATCCGCCGCCTTGCGTCGCGCATCGAGTGCCTCGAACGCGGCCACATCAAAGGCGATACCGCGCTTCGCGAGTGCCGCTGCGACCGCCGCCGGGTCGCGCCTGACTTCCTTGATATCCAGCATTGCCTGTTTCCTGTTCCTGTATTTGCCGGGAGCCGGTGACGATATCGGCTTCTCAGGGCCTGTCGACCCTCACAACAGCGCGCGGGCGCACTGCATGCCGGCCGCCGCCGCCAGCACGCAGCCCACCGTTGTCACCAGCATATAGCCCAGCGCGTGGCCACCCTGCCCCGTCTGCCAGAGCTGCAGCGCTTCAAGCGAGAACGTGGAATAGGTCGTGAATGCGCCGAGGAAACCCACCATCAACACGCCGCGCCAGTCCGGATGCAGCGCCGAGCGCTCGACAAGGACAAAGACCACGCCCATCGCCGTGCAGCCGCTGAGGTTGACCAGCAATGTGCCCAACGGCCAGCCGCCCTGCCAAAGGCTGTGCACCCAGCGCGACAGACCGTAACGGGCGACGGCGCCGGTGGCGCCGCCAAGAGCGACAAACAGCAGGTATTTCACTCGTCAGGTTTCCCTTTCCGGGTCGAGGATTGTACGCGCTTTGCCGATGACCGCACAGGCGCCGACCGCACCTGCTCACGGGATTGCCCAACATCCGGACCTGTCACGAGACTCTCAGCTCTTCGCAACATCGTGACTGTCGAAAGCAAAACCACTGGCGACTGACGCCGCGGCGCCGAAGCAGTAGATCACCTTGGTCGCATAGACCACCGGCAGGCAGCGCCAGTGCCGCCAGAAGAGCGGGGATGCATAGATACGCGCTGTCACTCTTGCCGCTATGAACGGGCTGAGAAAGCGGAGCAGCAGCGCATTGCGGGCAAAGCGCGGCGTGGCGTAGTCCTCTGCATAGCGGTGGCGCACGCGGATTCCCGCGTACCCGGAATTCCAGCAGTGCCGGACCACATCGCGCCAGCGCGTGCGTGGCGGCGCGTGGTGCACGACTGCCCCCGGGACGAACACGAGGCGCTCTCCAGCGAGACGCATTCTGACGGTCCAGTCTGTGTCCTCTGCCGCCGCACCGGGGAAGGATTCATCCATGACGCCTACCGCGTCGATCACCTCGCGGCGGACGCTGAGATTGAGCGTCGGCAACAGCCGACGATCTCCCGGCGCGTGCTCACTGACAAACTCGTGAAACATCGCCAGATTGTCGCAGTGGGTCCAGTAATTGTCGCTGTGCAGCGTAACGCCACCCCCCACCACTCGCGCACCAGCGGCATGCGCGCCTTCGTGCTGCTCCAGCCAGCTCACATCGGGCAGGCAGTCGGCATCGGTGAACGCGATGATCTCGCCCGAGCTGGCGAGTATGCCCCGGTTACGTGCGGCTGCCGCGCAGACCGGCACCCCGGAGTCTATAAAGGTGACTTCCGGAAACGCCGGCGGAAGGGAGGGTGCATAACGGCCGACGACGATGACCTCGTCGGCGCGGCGTGTCTGGCGATGAACCGACTGCAGTGTCTCTGCAAGCGTGGCATCATTCAGCGTCGGGATTACAACTGAGAGTGTTCGGACCATGGAAGATAAATCAGTGCGCCGGGAGCGTGAGCAAGGAATGTGTTGGCCGAGTATCGGTCCGTCGCCGCAGGAGTCAAGTCCCGGGCCCACGGACGCCGTGACAAAAGCCGGTGCTGTCAGGAACGGCTCCGGACCCGGGCCGGCGCCACTGCAGGGGGGCTCCCTGTGCGCGGGCTGCTGAGACAGCGCGTGCTGGTGACCGGCGGCGCCGGGTTTCTCGGTTCACACCTGTGTGAAGAACTGCTGGCGAGCGGCCATGAGGTGCTGTGTGTGGATAACTTCTATTCCTCCACGCGGGACGGCATCGCACACCTGTCCAGGCACCCGCGATTTGAACTTCTACGCCACGACGTCACGCTGCCGCTCCATGTCGAAGTCGACCAGATCTACAATCTTGCCTGCCCGGCGTCGCCGATCCACTACCAGCATGACCCCGTGCAGACCACGAAAACCAACGTTCACGGTGCAATCAACCTGCTCGGTCTGGCGAAGCGTCTCAAGTGCCGGATACTCCAGGCCTCCACCAGCGAGGTCTACGGCGACCCCGAGGTCCACCCGCAGAGAGAGGACTACTGGGGACACGTCAATCCGATAGGCCAGCGCGCCTGCTATGACGAGGGCAAGCGCTGTGCGGAGACACTGTTCTTCGACTACCACCGCCAGCACGGCATACCGATCAAGGTGGTGCGGATTTTCAACACCTATGGACCGGGCATGCACCTCGGCGATGGCCGCGTCGTCTCAAACTTCATCGTCCAGGCACTTCGCAACCAGCCCATCACACTCTATGGCGATGGCAGCCAGAGCCGTTCCTTCTGCCATGTCTCCGATCTGACGCAGGCGCTGGTACGGATGATGGAGTCGCCGGAGGACTTCACCGGTCCGGTGAATATCGGGAATCCCGTAGAAATCAGTATCCGCGCGCTTGCCGAGCTTATCATCAGCAAGACGGGCTCCCGCTCGGCGATCGATAACATGCCGCTACCCAGTGATGATCCGGTTCAGCGCTGCCCGGATATCTCACTGGCCAGGGAACATCTGCAGTGGGCACCGGCCGTCGCCCTTGCTGAGGGCCTAGATCAGACCATTCGCTATTTTGACGAACTCCTCAAGCGCGGGGAGGATCAATGAGCCGCCTGCGACGCAGCCGCTGCAGCGGGGAGGAACGGCCATGCCGGCGATCCGCACTGCCCTGGTAACGCTGCCGTGGAGCGAGGCGCTGCTGTCGCCCCTGCGCGATGCGCTGTCGCCGGCGGAGGTCGTCTGCGCCCACCGCCACGACAGCCGCGCGATTGCTGCAACTCTGCAGCGTGCCGATGTGGCGTTTATTGCCGGGGACATCGACCAGCGCCACCTCGACGCCCCGCATCTGCAATGGGTGCACTGCGGGCATGCCGGGCTCGAGCGCTCGGCAACGCCGGCGTTGTTTGCAGGCGACCTGATCGTGACATCCGCCGCGGGAAGGTCCGCGCCGGCTCTCGCGGAGCATGCCATGCTGTTTGTGCTCGCCCTGAACGGGCGCCTGCATCGCTTCATCGCAGCGCAGAGAGACCACCGCTGGGGAATCGCGGGACAGAATGAGCTGCGGGCTCTTCACGGGAAAACCCTCGGCATTGTCGGTCTGGGCCATACCGGCACCGAACTGGCGTCACGCGCCAGGGCCTTCGGCATGCACGTGCTGGCCTATCGCCGCCGACCCGTGGACGCCGATACCGTGGACCACCTCTACAGCCGGGATGCCGGTGATACCCTCGAACCTCTCCTGGCCGGAAGCGACTTTGTGGTGCTCGCGCTGCCCCTGTCCGACCAGACGCGACAGCTGATCGGCGCGCGGGAACTCGCGACCATGCGCACTGGTGCCTGTCTGGTCAACATTGCGCGGGGTGGGCTCGTTGACGAAAATGCCCTGCTCCAGGCCCTGCACAGAGGGCGCCTAGCAGGGGCCGCAATCGACGTGGCTGCGGAGGAACCCCTGCCGGCGGGCAGCCCGCTGTGGGAGGCACCCAACCTGCTCATCACTCCCCATGTGACGCCGCGCCTGCCCGATCGCGAGGAGCGCGCGCTGGCACTGCTGCTGGAGAACATCGGACGCTACCGGGCCGGCGAACCCCTGCACAACGTGCTTGCGCCCGATGACTGCCTGACACCGGTTGCTCCGGCGCCAGCCTCAACACCGGTTCGCCTGCTGCAGCGTGTCGTCCGTAGCCGTCGTCGACTGCTGCACCGGATTCGCACCCGCTGATGTCGCGTCGGGCTGGCGGCGGGCATCAACCAGCGACAGCATCTCGACCCGTGCAAACGCGGCTGCCCTGCCCAGCTCTGCTGCTGTCAGCCGGGTCGCACGTATATTGCGCGCACGATTTGTCGCCAGCGCATAGGGCAGATTGTTCTCCAGTTCAAAGCAGGCCCGCTCTATCTGCCCGTTCCAGGTCTGCTCGCGGAAATAGAGCCGCGCCGCGCCGCCCTCGCGATAGCCGCGCACCTGCCTCAGGTTCAGGTGCATGTGGCCGTTCCCGGCGCCGAGACAGTCGAGTCGCATTACCTCGTCACCGAGCACGATAAAGGAAGCGCTGGGCCCCGCCTGCGCTTCCAGCGTGAGCCAGTAGACATGCAGCCATACGCAGGGCTGGAGCGCGAGACTGCGGACATCCGATACGGACTGCCGCTGCAGTCGCGACGGCAGTGGAAGGACACGGGAAGCCAGCTGTCTCAGTGGTACAGGCGCGAGCGCCCGAAGACGCGCAAGGCCGCTCACTTCACGTCACCGACAGGCTGCCTGTTGCCAACGGACTTCACCGGTAAGCCGTCGCCCGTATGGACTGCTCATGGAAAGCGAGGCGCATACCCGGCAATTCAAGCCAGTGCAGCCGGAGGGCGAGAATCATGCCGTAGGGGATGGATGTCCAGGGGATATCGTAATGCCGCCAGAGTCGCAGGAGCATCCCGCAACTGAGCAGCCAGCGACCGGCGAAAAAGAGTGGCAGCGCCGATGCGCCCATCCGCTGCAGCCAGGAGCCGCGGATGCGTGGATCTATCCGACGCACGGAGACCGTCGCGAAACCACTGTGGCGACGGATGTCGCGCTCCATGCCCCAGCCTTCATAGGCATGGGAGACCAGCATGCCGGGCTCGAAACGGAAGCGGCGGCCGGCCCGCCGCATGGACTCTGCCTGCAGCTTGCCGCCGAATGGGCCGATGGCATCGAGAAACGGGTGCGCGAGCAATGCCTCCCGGGTAAAGCCCGCGTTGTTGTTCGCGATCGAGTCCGTCACGGCCGCGCGGCCACGATCCAGGTAGCCGCGACTCAACAGACCGATGATGCGCTCCCGGACCGAAGCGCTGAGGTAGATTGTCCTGCCGCTCACGACATCGGTATCGGGATAGCGCCTGAAGGTCTCTTCAAGATGGCGCACCCAGCCGGAATCGGGGGCGCAGTCGCCGTCCAGAACACCCAGTATCTCGCCGCTGGCACGCTCCGCGCCTGCATTCTTCAGTGCATACGACGACTGCGCGTCGACTGCGCAAATTCTGAGCGCGGGCAGCAGGTCGGTGAGATCCGGCGGAATGCGCGGCGCAAACCGGGCAGATTCCATCAACAGATACTCCACGGGCCCCGCATAATCCTGCGCGGCGAGTGCGCCCAGGGTATGCCGCAGATCCTCCCAGCCCTTGTCGTCGCCGCTGCCGTAATCCGACACGATGATGACGCTGATATTTGCCGCCATGCCGAGCTCCCCGAGTGACGACACCGGAACCCATGAAGGCCGATGCCCTTGATTGCATATGCTAGCAGATGGATCTGCGGGCGTCTCCGGCATACACGCAGACACAGCGCAAATCCTCAGTCGCGCACCGGCGCACCGCTGTTCCTGTCCCGCTCGCGCAGCAGCGCCAGCCGGTCCCGGATGCGCTGTTCCAGGCCACGGGGAACGGGTTGGTAGTAGCCTGGGTCACCAAGCTCGGGGGGCAGATAGCGCTCGCCGGCCGCATACGCGTCCTCCTCGTCGTGGGCATAGCGGTAGCCCGCGCCGTGATCCATCTGCCGTGCCAGCCGCGTCGGCGCATTGCGCAGGTGCAGGGGCACTTCCGCAGTCTGCCCCGTCGCGACATCCGCGGTCGCCGCGCTGAAGGCCTTGTATACCGCATTGCTCTTCGGCGCACAGGCCAGGTACAGGACCGCCTGCGCGAGGGCCAGTTCGCCCTCGGGACTGCCCAGGCGCTCCACCACCTGCCAGGCATCCAGGCACAGGGAGAGGGCCCGGGGGTCGGCATTGCCGATATCCTCGCTGGCAATGCGCACGATGCGCCGCGACAGATACAGCGGGTCGCAGCCGCCGTCGAGCATGCGACACAGCCAGTACAGGGATGCGTCCGGCGCACTGCCGCGCACGGACTTGTGCAGCGCGCTGATCAGGTCGTAGAACTGGTCGCCGCCCTTGTCAAAGCGACGCAGGGACTGCTGGCCCACCTCCTCCACCACGGCACGGGTGATCTCACGCTCGCCATCGGCGCCCGCCTCCACCAGGTCGGCGGCCAGCTCCAGCAGGTTCAACGCGCGTCGGGCATCGCCGTCCGCCAGCTCGGCGAGCAGGGACAGGACGTCGGCGTCGGCCCGCAGACCCTCGCCGACATGCCCGACGGCGTGATCCAGCAGCACCAACAGCTCCGCCACCTGCAGGGAGCGCAGCTTGTAAACGCGGGCCCGCGACAGCAGCGCACTGTTGACTTCGAAGGCCGGGTTTTCGGTGGTCGCACCGATAAAGATCAGCGTGCCATCCTCGACGAAGGGCAGGAAGGCGTCCTGCTGGGACTTGTTGAAGCGGTGGACTTCGTCGACGAAGAGGACCGTATTGCGCCCCCGGTGCCGGTTCTGCTGCGCCGTGTCCACGGCGGCACGGATGTCGCGCACCCCCGACAGCACCGCAGAGAGCTGCAGGAATGCTGCGTCTGCGGCATCCGCGGCAATGCGCGCGAGGGTGGTCTTGCCCACCCCTGGCGGGCCCCACAGCAGCATGGAGTGCAACTGCCCGCGGGCGATAGCGCGGGCCAGTGGCTTGTCCGGTCCGAGCAGGTGCGACTGACCGACGAAGGTGTCCAGGCTCCGGGGCCGCAGCAGCGCGGCCAGAGGCCGGTAGACGTCCGCTTGCGCCTCGTCCTCGAACAGGTCGCCGGCCTCAGGCATCGTGGATGAAGACGTCGACATCGTCCCCCGGGGTAAAGTCGAACACCTCGCTGTCGAAGGGCTCGGTCGACAGCGACTCCAGCCTGATCTCGATGCGCTGGGACAGGTTGTCGACAATGGCCAGCGCCACGGGCAGGCCATCCGCGAAGCGCAGTTCGAGAGTCTGGAACCCGGCATCGGCGGAAGTCGGCACGAGGGTGTAAGCGTCGTCGCCGCTGCGGGTCACGGTGAAATCCCGCGCCAGGCTGTCGCGGTCGCCGGCGAGCACCTGCAGCGGTGCACTGCCCGCTGCGCTGACCGGGCGCCGCGTGGCGGTCTGCAGGTCGGCGTCGTAGTGCCACAGGTAGGTGCCCTGGGTGACCACAAGCTGGTTGTCGGGGGCGTCGATCTGCCACAGGAAGCGTCCCGGCGTCTGCAGCCGGAATTCCCCCGTGGAGCGGGTGGCGCGACCGCCCGACTCCGGATAGATGGTCTGGCGGAACCCACCCGACAGCTGCCTGATACCGGCCAGGGTATCGCCAAGCGCCTCCACTGCTGGGGCATCCTGCGAATCCTCCGCTGCTGCCAACGTGGCCAGCGCCACTAGCAGGCTCTGCAGCAGGCGGCGCCAGGCAGACAGTTTTCTTTGCAACGCGTTGCTCACAGTCAGTCTCCTACCGGGGGCGGCGCCAGCACTTCGCGCTGGCCGTTGCTGCCCATCGTCGATACCACACCCGCCGCCTCCATGGTTTCAATGAGCCGCGCCGCCCGGTTGTAGCCAATGCGCAGCTTGCGCTGCACGCTGGATATCGAGGCGCGCCGGCTCTGGGTCACGTAGTGCACTGCCTCATCGTACAGCGCGTCGTTCTCGTCATCGCCATCTGCCTGCATTTCGCCCGGGGTCACCGGCGTGCTGCTGCCCTCGTCGAGGAGCCCTTCGATGTACTCCGGTTCTCCACGACGCTTCCAGTCGGACACCACGCGATGCACTTCGTCGTCAGAACAGAATGCACCGTGTACCCGGGTGGGCATGCTCGTGCCCGGCGGCAGGTAAAGCATGTCGCCATAGCCGAGGAGCTGCTCGGCACCGCCCTGGTCGAGAATGGTGCGCGAGTCGACCTTGGAGCTCACCTGGAAGGCGATGCGCGTGGGCACATTGGCCTTGATCAGGCCCGTGATAACGTCAACCGAGGGGCGCTGGGTCGCGAGAATCAGGTGGATACCGGCGGCCCGTGCCTTCTGCGCGATTCGCGCGATCAGTTCCTCCACTTTTTTGCCGACGATCATCATCATGTCGGCGAATTCGTCGATTACGACCACGACGAAGGGCAGGCGTTCCAGGGGCGGCGCGATCTGCTCCTCGTCGGTCATCTGCAGGATCGGATCAGGCGTCCAGAACGGATCGATCAGCGGCGTCCCGGCCTTGTTTGCCTCGTCGACCTTGCGGTTGTAGCCGGCGAGATTACGCACGCCCATGGTCGCCATGAGCTTGTAGCGCCGCTCCATTTCCGCGACGCACCAGCGCAGCCCGTTGGCGGCGTCCTTCATGTCCGTGATGACCGGCGTCAGCAGGTGCGGGATGCCATCGTAGACCGACAGCTCGAGCATTTTCGGGTCCACCAGAATCAGCCGCACATCCTCCGGGGTCGCCTTGTACAGCAGGCTTAGCAGCATGGCGTTGACGCCAACCGACTTGCCCGAGCCGGTGGTGCCCGCTACCAGCAGGTGTGGCATTTTTGCGAGGTCGGCCACCACCGGGTGCCCGGAGATATCGTTGCCCAGTGCCAGCGTCAGCGACGACTTGCTCTGGTCGAAGGTGCGCGATGACAGTACCTGCCGGAAATTGACCACTTCGCGGTCTTCATTGGGTATCTCGATGCCGACCACGCTCTTGCCCGGAATCACCTCGACCACCCGCACTGAGATCACCGCCAGCGAACGCGCCAGGTCCTTGGCCAGGTTGGAGATACGCGAGACCTTGACCCCCGGCGCCGGCTGCAGCTCGAAACGCGTGATCACCGGCCCGGGCATCACCGCCGTGACCTCAGCCGCGATGCCGAAATCGGCGAGCTTGAGCTCCAGCAGTTTCGACAGCTTTTCCAGAGCCTCGGCGGAGTAGCCCCTGGACGGATCCTTGACTTCCGCATCGAGCAGGTCGAAGGGCGGCAGTTCTCCCGTCACCGGATGATCGAACAGCGGCTTCTGCTTCTCGCGCTCCACGCGCTCACTGGTCTCTACCGGCGGCTCCAGTGCCTTGATCTTCGGCGGCGTACGCTTCTTTTGCTTCTCGACGTGCTGCGTGATCACTGCCCTGCGCGCCTCGAGCTGCCGCTCCCGACTGCGCCGGTCACGGGTGGCATCGACAAAGCGGATGATGCGATCGCGCGCCGTCGCCACCCCGTTGATCGCCCAGCCGCCGAGGCGCTCCATCAGGCGCATCCAGCTCAGGTCGGTAAAAATCGTCATGCCGAAGAGGAACACGGCCACCAGGAGGACCCGGCTGCCGATGTCGTTGAAGGCCTCGTTGAAGGTGTTGCCGATCGCCTGACCGAGAATACCGCCGGCGCCCTGTGGCATACCGGAGGCGCCGCTGTCATTGAGCGCGGCAATCGCGGTGACCGACACCATGACCAGCACCAGACCGAGAAAACGCAGCCCGACGTGGCTCCAGTCAACGCCGCTGGCACTGTGACGCTGGGCAAAGATCACCGCGCCGCGGTAGGCGAGCATCAGCGGGAACAGGTAGGCGGCGAAGCCCACCAGGGAGAAGCTCACGTCCGCGAGCCAGGCGCCGGCGGGACCGCCCAGATTGTGCACCTTGCCCCCGGCACCCGTGGCCGACCAGCCGGGGTCCCGTGGGCTGTAACTGAGCAGCGCCAGCAACAGATAGGCGCAGGCAGCCGTCACGCCGATAAAGGCGCCCTCGCGCAGGCGCGGCCGCGTCGCGCCGCCGCTGGACGTGGTTTTACTTTCGGCTCTGGCCACTGCGATGCCCCGTTCTGAACAGGCTGACAGTTTTCATCATTTCCTGATTCTATTCAATGATTTATGCGGGTATTTTAGACTCGATCTAGAACCTTTTGCCGGCGTGGCTGCTTTACTTTACCATTAGCCCTCGCGAACCCGCCCGGCGTCGCCGGCGCGGTCCGGCCACCGCCGCCTGCCAGGACGCCCAGAGACTCCATTTCACGACGCACGCAACAGGACAACCGCCCCATGAGTGACCCCCAGCACCACCCCCTGATCATCCTCGGTTCAGGTCCGGCAGGCTACACCGCCGCCGTGTATGCCGCCCGCGCCAACCTGGCGCCGGTCGTGATTACCGGCATGCAACAGGGCGGCCAGCTGACCACAACGACCGATGTGGAGAACTGGCCAGGCGGTCCGGCGGAGCTGCAGGGACCGCAGCTCATGCAGGAGATGCAGGCCCACGCCGAGCGCTTCGACACGCAGATCATCTTCGACCATATCGAGCGCGTCGACCTGTCCGCCAGGCCCATGCGGCTCGAGGGCACCGGCACCTTCACCTGCGACGCCCTGATCATCGCCACCGGTGCCTCGGCGCAGTATCTCGGCCTGCCCAGCGAGGAGGCGTTCATGGGCAAGGGGGTCAGCGCGTGCGCCACCTGTGACGGTTTTTTCTACCGCAACCAGAAAGTCGCCGTGATCGGCGGCGGCAATACCGCAGTGGAAGAAGCGCTGTACCTCGCCAACATCGCATCCGAGGTGATTCTCGTGCATCGACGCGACAGTCTTCGCGCGGAGAAAGTCCTGCAGGACCGCCTGTTTGCCCGCGCCGAGGAGGGCAAGGTCACCCTGCTCTGGGACCATGTGCTGGACGAAGTGCTCGGCGACGACAGCGGCGTTACCGGCATGCGCATCCGCTCGACAAAGGATGACAGCGCGCGGGAGATCGACCTCGCGGGCGTGTTCATCGCCATTGGGCACAAGCCGAATACCGACATGTTTGCCGGACAGCTGGAAATGCAGAACGGCTATATCGTCATTCACAGCGGCACCGAGGGCAATGCCACAGCCACCAGTTTGCCCGGGGTATTCGCCGCCGGCGACGTCGGCGATCACATCTACCGGCAGGCCATTACCTCCGCCGGCTTTGGCTGCATGGCGGCACTGGATGCGGAAAAGTACCTCGACGCCCTGGGCCACGGCTGAGGCCCGCGGTCGACACAGGTGCCGCTGCTGCAGTATCTCGAACCGGGTGAGCCGTTTCCGCCGACCACCGCGGCCCTGGAATATCCCAACGGCCTGCTCGCGGTCACACAGGATCTGGACAGGGCACGCCTGGTCGACGCCTATCGGCGAGGCATTTTTCCCTGGTTCGAGGATCCCCAGCCCGTGCTCTGGTGGAGCCCCGACCCGCGCTCGGTGCTCCCCCTGGAGGCGCTGCATGTGTCGCGCTCACTGCGCAGAACCCTCCGCAGGAGCCATTTCCGCCTCTCGGTGGATACCGC
>JAWLGG010000324.1:0-4267 GCA_041685155.1 Chromatocurvus sp. | reverse complement strand
GCCCGACTGGACTGCCATGCTCCCGGTACAGCAACCCTTGCTGATTCTGCATCCTACAAATAAAACTATAGCTATTGCTATAGTGGATACATAAAATTTTATGTTTTATATTGCGCTGAGACAGGCAATTCAGACGGGAGATAGCCATGCCAGTTGCACTGCATCACGATCTATACATTCGCGGGACGCGGGAGCAGGCCGCCAAGCAGGATTTCGTGGCCACCCTGCGTAAATATGTGCTGAACGATGTTGCCAACGAAATGCGGGAACGCTACGAGGCCCACGTTGAACCCGGGCTCACGGCCGCCGGCAAGACGCCCGCCTCTGGCGAGGATGTGCACAACGCCATGAAGCCCGACCCCATGTTCCGGTTCTACTCGAGCATCCGCTACAACACGCAGGAGATGGTCTGGCGCTCCGTACTGCGTCCCCTGGCGGAGAATCGTGAATCGCTGGCGGCAAAAGTCGAGGAGGCCGCTAGCGGTGACGCACTGGGGTCACTGAAGCTGGATCCGGATCTGGAAATCCCGAGAAACGTCACAGCCATCGATGTTCACCTGACGCCGGGCAGTTACCATCGCGAAGATCCGCAAGCACCGTGGATGGCCGGCGCCCTGTACGATCACGGCTTCAATGTCTTCTCGTTCGGCATGATGGGGGAGAACCACGACGACATAGGGCAGTCGATGTCACAGTACATACGGCACACGTACCCCGATTTCAAGCCGGAATCCATACTCGACCTCGGCTGCACCATCGGTCACAACACCTGCGCCTGGAAGCACACCTATCCGGACGCACGGGTCGTGGGGATCGACGTGGCACCGGCCTGCCTGCGCTATGCCCACGCAAGGGCGGAGTCCCAGGGTACGGCGGTGGATTTCGAACAGGCCGATGCCACGGCTCTGCCTTACGAGGACAACAGCTTCGACGTGGTCTTCTCGTCCATGTTCCTTCACGAGTTGTCCGTCAGGAATATTCGCAAGGTCTTTGCTGAGGCGCATCGCGTGCTCCGGCCCGGCGGCCTGATGCTGCACATGGAACTGCCACCCAACGACTCACTGGCTCCCTATGACGCCTTCTACCTTGACTGGGACGCGTATTACAACAACGAACCCTTCTACAAAGCGTTCCGTGACCAGAATCTCGGGGCGCTGCGCGAGGAAGCCGGCTTCAGTGCTGAAAAGCACCTGCAGTTCATCACTCCACAGTACTCGACACTATCAGAAACTGACTATGCGCAGGCCCTTGCCGAAGAACAGGGATTCAGCGACAAGACCGGACGCTTTGCAGACGGTATTCAGTGGTTTGGATTCGGGGCCTGGAAGTGACCGGTCCTTCGTTGCACCCTAGGAGGCCTCGACGATGAAGCAGGATCAGACTGTCCCTCTCGACACCCGCGGCTCCCGGCCGTCATTCTTTGACCACGTCAGTCAGGACGTTTTCATGACCGCCCTGCTTGAAGTCATGAGTCAGCTCTGGGCAACGCGGGACTATGCGACGGCCCTGGAGAAGCTGCTGGTAGAGAAAGGCGTGATCGAGCCGGGGGAGCTCGAGGCGCTGCAGTGGAGCGCAGAGGAAGAAGCGGCCAACGAAGCAAGGCGGGAAGCCTTCCTGAAGGATGCGTTCAGGGCCATTAACGCCGACTTCACGAGCATAGACCGGCGCAACCGGGAAATAGACGAATTCAACGAAGAGACACTCGGCAAATGAGCGCTTACGATTTTGTGCTATTCGTCCACCTGCTCGGTTGGGTCTTTTGGCTAGGGGCGGATGTGGGCGTCTTCCTGAGCGCCAAGTATGCCGAGCGCGCGGACCTGAGCGCAGAGACACGGCTGACGATTCTCGGACTGGGTATGGTTATCGACCGATTCCCGCGTTTTTCCATGCCCATCGTCTGGCTCACGGGCATCATTCTGATGAACAGCCTCGGTTATGCCTTCGTCCCGGTCGAGGCGGCCGTCGTCATGGCGCTTATCTGGCTCGCTGTCACCTGGGCGGTGATTTTCCAGCCGCCCGGCAGTGCGGGACACAAATGGGCGAATATTGCCCAGACGGTCATTCTGGCTGCGATCATTCTCGGCATGGGAGGCGCGAGCAGCTATCTACTGTCCGCAGGCGATATGCCCCTGTGGCTGGCGCTGAAGTGGTTTGCCTACGTTCTTGTCGCAGCAACCGTGATCGCGCTGGAAAAGGCCTTTGCACCACTTGGTCCGCTTCTTGGCGAACTCGCCACCTCCCCCGGCGGCGATGACCTAAATGCACGGATCAGTGCCGTGCTGCGCCCCGTATATCCGATTGTCATTGCAATTTATGCCTGGACGCTGCTGGCCGCGGCAAGCGGTGTGAGCAAGATCAGTCTCTGACAGGGTTTCCCCGCTGCAGTGAATCACAGCCGACGCGGGATAACGTTTTCGCAGTACGGCCAGACATGGGTTATTCTCCGATATCTGTTTTTGGTCTGATATAGAGATGCGAGGTGCGCGACGTGGTAACGGCAATGGTTCTGATGACAGTCGCCCGAGGGAAAGTACAGCAGATAGGCAGCGCCCTGGCAGACACCGATGGCGTCACAGAAGTCTTTTCCATCGCCGGCAGGTATGATCTCGTCGTACTGATTCGAGTGAAAACCAACGAGGAACTCGCCGAACTCGTCACGGGCAGGATTGCCAGTCTTGAAGACGTTACATCGACAGAAACGTTAATGGCTTTCAAAGTCTATTCGCGGCACGACCTCGAAGCGATGTTCAGTATTGGTGTCTGATAACCGGACGGTGCCATCCACACTGGCCAACACTGTGCGCCGCAATCACTGCCGAAACAAGGCGGGCTGCAGGCGATCCATTTACCCTGCGATGCTTGCTCCTCGCCTCACCCGCCTATGGCCGCATCCCCACCGCTGTAAAGATAGTCCCGGGTAACAGGTACCGAGCTGCCGCGTCGGCCCAGTTGGAACTGGAATACGACCTGGTCACCGACACGAAAAGCCACCTCGCTCACCGCGAGATAGAAACGCCACATGCGGCAGAAGCGCTCCGGATAGATCTCCCTGACCCGCTCGATGTTCGCCATGAATCGCTGATACCAGCAATGCAGGGTTTCGGCATAGTGGTAGCGAAGCACTTCCACGTCTGTGATGACCAGGCCTGAGCGCTCGATCACTCTGACAACCTCGGACATGGCGGGGATATAGCCCCCCGGGAAAATATAGCGCGAAATCCAGGGATTGGTGACACTCGGGGGTGTGCAGCGACCGATCGTGTGAATAAGGGCGACACCACCGCCATCCAGCTTCTTCCTGATGTGCTCGAAATACTCGCGGTAATGGGGCACACCAACGTGTTCGAACATTCCCACCGACACAATGCGGTCGAACAGCCCCTCCACGTGCCGATAATCCTGCAACCTGAAGTCAACCCGATGGCTCAGGCCTGCCTCCTTTGCCCGACGACTGGCCTCGCGCTGCTGTTCCTTCGACAGGGTTACCCCCGTCACTTGCGCCGCGTAGTCACGGGCCAGGGTGAGCCCCATTCCACCCCATCCGCAGCCAATATCCAGTATGCGACTATCCGGCCTCAACAGCAGCTTGGAAGCTATGTGACGCTTCTTGTCTGCCTGCGCCTGATCCAGGGATACGCCCGAAGAGCGGAAATAGGCGCAGCTGTACTGCATGTCGGAGTCCAGGAACAATCGATAGAAGTCACAGGACAGATCGTAGTGGTGACTGACGTTCTTTTGCGCGCGTACGGCAGGATTGTATTGCCGGAGAAAACGCAAGGCCCGACGCAGATTAACATAGGGCCGCCGAGCCCAGACCTCGCGGCCTGCTGCATAATTCTTGACAACCAGCATCAGCAGCCCATGAAGATCGTCATTCTCGACGATTATCCTCCCGTCCATGTAACCCTCACCCAGGGCCATTTCCGGATTGCAGGCCAGGCGCATGACAGTGTGCCGATCGTGGATAACGGCAACGACGGCTGGAGAGGAGCCGCGCTCGCCATAGTGGCGAATGCCAAAGCCAGGGTAGCGCACCGTCAACGACCCATGCCGGATAAGATGGTCAAGATAACTGTCGAGAATCCGCGCCCACATAACAGGCTCTCCCCCCCCACGCGATTGAACGACAGGAGGCTGCGAAGCAGGAAGGACAGCATTCCAGAGCTCCGCAGTGCTCCACATCTTCGAAGCGAAGCCGCTTCGCAAGCTTGGTACGATTCCACCGAGAAGTCCAATCATGTGCGGAGCAGTGAACCTGCGTTATTGT
>JAWLGG010000323.1:0-4270 GCA_041685155.1 Chromatocurvus sp. | reverse complement strand
CGACGGCGAGGTGGTGGTCCGGAATCAGTACCTGTCCCTGGACCCGGCGCAGCGTGACTGGATGAACGACGCCGTCAGCTACCTGCCACCCATCGGCATCGGCGAGCCCATACGCAGCACCACGCTGGGCGTCGTCAGCGAGAGTCGACACCCGGATTTCAGGACAGGCGACAACGTGCTGGGCCTCGCGGCAAACGCCTGGGAGGAATACAGCACAACGCCCGGCGACCAGCTGACCCACGCCAGGCCCATCGGCGACTACCCGCTGCGCTATCATCTGAGCATCTTCAGCGGTGCCATGGGGCTGACGCCGTATTTCGGCATGCTGGAGCTCGGCCAGCCCAGGCCCGGTGAGACCGTCCTGATAAGTGCCGCCGCAGGTGCCGTCGGCTCCATCGCCGGACAGATCGCCCGCATACACGACTGCCGCGTGGTCGGCATCGCGGGGAGCGATGAGAAGTGCGAGCGGCTGACCACCGGGATGGGCTTCGACGCCGCCATCAACTACAAGGCCGTTGAAGATCTCGCCGCGGCCATCGCCAGCACCTGTCCCGAGCGCGTGAACATCTACTTCGACAACGTCGGCGGTGCGGTTCTGGATGCCGCCCTGCTGAACCTGGCGGACCACGCCAGGGTGGTGTTCTGCGGCGCCATTTCTACCTACAACGCGACGGAGCCGGTGCCGGGACCCTACAACTACTGGCAGGTACTTGCCCGCAGCGCGACCGTGAAAGGGCTGCTGACAACCAACTATGTGGATCGCTTCGACGCCGCCATCGGCGACCTGCGGCGCTGGCTGGATGAGGGCAAGCTGCACTTTCGCGAAGACATCGTGGACGGGCTGGAGAATACGGTCGACGCCTACTCCCGCCTGTTCAGCGGAAGGAATGAAGGTAAGCTGCTTGTGCGGCTGAACGCGGACGCAGACCGCGAGGATCAACAACCAGAAACGACAACGGAGTCACTATGAGCAACCAGCTGTCAGGCAAGGTAGCGCTGGTCACGGGGGGCACGAGCGGCATCGGCGAGGCCGCTGTACAGGGTCTGGTGAACGCGGGCGCCCGTGTTGTCTTCACCGGCAACAACGAGGATGCGGCGAAGCGGATCACCGAGGCGACCGGCGCGGTTTTCGTCAGGCACCAGGTGCAGGACGAGGCGGGCTGGGATGAGGTCAAGTCGACGATTCTCAGCACCTACGGCCGACTCGACATCGCCTTCGCCAACGCCGGCACCAACGCCGGTGACAGCGACATCGAAACGGTATCCCTCGATGCCTGGCAGCGCATCATCGACATCAACCTCACCGGGAGCATGCTCACCTGCAAGGCGGCAATAGCGCTGATGAAGGAGAACCCCGACGGCGCCGGCGGCTCCATCATCATCAACAGCTCCATCAATGGCCTCCTGGCGCTGGCTGACGACGTCACCTACTCCACCACCAAGGGCGCCCTGCGCCTCCTGGCAAAGTCCGTCGCCGTGTACTGCGCGCGGGAAAAGAACGGCATCCGCTGCAACACGATACACCCGGGCGTTGTGGAAACGGCGCTGATCAGCAAGGCCATCAGCGAGGCGCCGGACCCGGCGGCGGCGCGGCGCATGCTGGAGGGGGTTTCGCCATCAGGACGCATGGCGCAGTGCGAGGAGATTGTGTCGCTGCTCCTCTATCTCGCCTCCGACGGGGCGAGCTACGTCAGCGGCTCGGAAATGGTGATCGACGGTGGCGCTACCGCGGGCCTGCCCGGCGTCTGACTGACCGGCATCCCGGTGGCCGGCATCCCGGTGGCCGGGCGACCAGCGCGACCGCGCGGATAGCGGCGGCACCAGGCGGCGCCGCCACCGCGGCGCTTACTCGCCGTGCAGGACCCGGAACGTGCGCCGCGAGAAGACCCACTCCCCGTTCTCTTTCACGCACTCATCGTCGTATTCGCCGCAGGGTCGGATCTCCTTGCCGTCCTGGGTGACCGCCACCTCTATCGTGTAGCTGCGCATCGTGGCGCGGTCTCCGTTGAACTCAATGGGTCCCGGCTGGGCCATCATGTTGACAAAGGGGAACAGCTTCATTGCCTCTTCCCAGGCCGCCACGATCGCATCGCGCCCGCGGATATCATCAATGTCGAGGTGCGGCAGCTGCCACACCGCCTCGCTGGCCCAGGTCTGGCCCCAGGCCTTGCCGTCGCGCTGATTGACCGCGTCGCAGTAGCTCTCCAGGAGTTCGCGGATCCGCAGTCGGTCCAGCAGCTGTTCATCCATTGCCATTGCCTTGCTCCTTATCGGTTTATGCTGTTCGGTGGCATCGGTGACGCTCACAGTCGCACACTAAAAACACCAGCATGCTTGTTTTTAATCCTACCAGTTGCTACTTTCCACGCATAACATTTTATGACCGATACCGCTGTCACCATCGGAAATCGGCGTGCCAGAGGATCCGACCATGACCGCACCCACCGCAACCTCCTCCGCACCGGGGTCGAGCCGCTGCCCGGGGCCGAGCACCCGCGACATCATCGCCGCCGACCGCGGTGGCGCGCCCGCGCATATCCTTGAGGAAACCTACACCTTCCTTGGCGACAGCGACCTGCCCTTTGACCGCTACACCTCTTCCGACTTTCTCGATCGCGAGCTGCGCGATGTCTGGGAGAAGACCTGGCAATGGGCCTGCCGCGAAGAGGACATCCCAGACACGGGCGACTACATCACCTACGAGATCGGCGACCGTTCTGTCCTCATCGTGCGCTGCGAGGACGGCCTCATCAAGGCCTACCCCAATGCCTGCCTGCACCGGGGCACCCAGCTCAAGCCCGCGGGCAGCTGCGGCCACAGCAGGCAGCTGCGCTGCCCGTTTCACGGCTTCACCTGGTCACTGCAGGGCAGCCTGCAGGAGATACCCTGCCGCTGGGACTTCCCGCACGTCGAGGACGACCGGTTCTCCCTCCCCGAACTCAGGGTCGGGCAGTGGGGCGGGTTCGTCTTCATCAACTTCGACAGCGCGGCGCAGCCGCTTGAGGCGTTCCTCGGCGTTCTGACGGAGCACTTTGCCAGCTGGGATCTCGAGAACAGGTTTGTCGCGCTGCATATCCGCAAGAAGCTCCCCGCCAACTGGAAAGCCTGTATCGAGGCCTTCCTGGAGTCCTACCACGTGCTGGAAACACACCCGCAGGGCGTGGCCACGGTGGGTGATGCCAACACGCAGTACGACATTCTCGATCACAATGTCTCGCGTTTCGTCCACCTGGTCGGGTTTCCCAGCCCGCACCTGTCCCGGGAGCAGAGCGAGCAGGAGACGCTGGACGCACTGATGGGCGAGGGGGTCGTGGAAGGCGTCGGCAACGGCGAGTCACCGCTGCAGGTCCCGGAGGGGAGTACGGCGCGTGAGACCTTTGCCAATCATCTCAAGACGACCCTGGGCGAGGCCTACGACCGCGATTTCTCGGCACTCACGGTGACCGAAACGATAGATGCCATCGAGTACAGCCTGTTCCCGAACACCTGCCTGTTTCCCTCGCTGCTGTTCCCGATGGTCTACCGTTTCCGACCGGACGGTCGCGACCCCGACAACACCGTGTTCGATCTGCTCTACCTGCAGCCTCTGCCCGCCTCCGGCGAGCGCCCGGACCCGGCGGAGCCGATCGATCTCTCCGTCGAACAGTCCTTCCACGAGGTGCCGGGGCTGGATCCGGGCCTGGCGACCATCTACGACCAGGATACCGGCAACCTCATCGCCCAGCAGCGCGGCTTCAAGGCCAGTACGAAAGCGGGTGCCACGCTCGCCAACTACCAGGAGGCGCGCATACGCCACCTCCACCAGCGTATCGACGCCTATCTCAACGAGGGCCGGAACCAATGATTCGAGGCATACACCACGTCGCCATTTCCACACCGGACCTGGACCGCCTGCTCGGGTTCTATCGCGACCTGATGGGATTCAGGGAAGTCATGCAGGTATCCTGGCCACAGGGCAGCGGCGATATCGACGAGATTCTCGGCCTGAAGGACAGCAGCGCGAGGCAGGTCATGCTGCGTGCGGACAACCTGTGCCTGGAGCTGTTCGAGTTTGCGCAGCCGGAGCCGAAGCCCATGGCGGCGGACAGGCCGGTATGTGACCACGGCCACACCCACCTCTGCTTCGACGTGACCGACATCGACAGTGTATATGAGCGCATGGTGGCAGCGGGCACGCGGTTTCACTGCCCGCCCAAGGACTTCGGGGATATCAAGGCCACCTATGGGCGCGATCCCGATGGCAATGTATTCGAACTGCAGGAATTAATGC
>JAWLGG010000322.1:0-4321 GCA_041685155.1 Chromatocurvus sp. | reverse complement strand
CTGACCATGTCCGACCAGACGCCGGTGTCCTGGTGGGTGAACATCACGCACTGCATGCCGTTGTCCGGCATGTGGTCGGTCATCGCCCGGTAAGCATCCACCATGCCGCGGCGGAAGTCGTCGCCGGAGCCTTTTATAGCCAGGGCTCGGCGGGAGTCCCAAGTCCATTCATCGAAAGGTGGTGGCGGGTTCTTGCGCAGCCAGGCGATGAAAAACTCGGTGATTTCGTGGTACATCACCGCGTCTGCGTAAGGGGGGTCTGTTATCCAAGAATCACATCCCTCGCTTAGCAACGATGCAGTCTCACAGCGAATAGTCGCGCTTTGCTCATGAGTCTCGCTATGAAACGATGTGGGCCTCAACATATAGGCTTGGTAAAGCCAAGCCCTGCATCCGTTATTAAATGTTGTGTTAAGAGCCATATTGTAAAACGTGTTCTTCACCTCGCCGTTCCGGTAGGAGTCCCAGATACTGAGCTTGCTATTCCAATTCAATGAGTTGGCAAGACTTAAGAAAACTGAAGGAGACGAATGAGCCCTCGTCCGAGAGTGCGAAATGATTTGGCGTGGATTAAAAAGATGGTGCCAATATGTCCAACCGCGCTCCCGAATGGGTTGATCGGTGTTATAACCTGACTCGATCGCCATGTCGGGGACCAACCCCTCATCCTGCCACCGCGCTAAGTTCTCGGCGACGATGGTTTCAACCTTGCGTTCCCGCTGAAGATCTTCGGCGGTCACCCCAGCAAAATAGGTCTCCATGCGCCCCTGAACCAGACTCTCTTTAGTAATCCATTGGATGCAGTACAACCGCTCTTGAAAGATATCATCCGGGCGGGGCTTGAAATCTCGCTTCTCCCATTTTCTCAGGCGGTTTGCGGTGTTGCCTTCCGCGTCACGGAAGTCGCCGCGCAGCGTCTTAATCGGGGTGATGTAGATCCGGCCATCCAACTCGTAGGTGAGCCTACCCTCACGCACGGTGCCCTGCTCCGCGGCCTTCATCTCGCTGGCTGATACCCCGGTGTGAATCTCGATATCAAAGCGCTTGCGCAAAGGATCCGGAATCAGCTTGGCTATAACGTTGCGCGCCTTCGATATCACCCAATTGGGTGACAGCGGCACCATCCAACCCGTCTCTGGACAGCGTGTCTCCACACAATACAGATATGCCTTCGCACGGTTGCCATGGGCGTCGTGCTCAATGCCGAGCCCGGTGATCTCTTCGTCGACCAACCCGGTAACCATGCGCTGCGTCCGTTCGATCTCGCCCCGCTTTTCGGGCGGCGCCCCGATGATGTTCAGAGCTCCCCAAGTCAACATGCAGGCGATGGGGTTCAAGTCCGACGCGTATACGTCGCAACCCAACCGCGCGGCCTCGAAGGGTATCGAGCCGCCGCCGCAAAAGGTATCCCCGACCCGGGGGCGATGACCATAGCGCAGGATGCCCAGCTGCTCGACCAGTTCCGGATGCGAGTAGGCCTCGATGCCAAGGTGGCCCAGATGCGCATTCACCGCCGGCCATATCGGGGCGTACAGCGGTTCCTGATCCAGCTCCTCCGGGCGCTTGCAGAGGCCCGCGCGCTCCTCGTAGCTCGCGAAGGTGGACAGTGCCTTCGCCAGCAGTTCCAGCCGGGCTTCCTCCGCGATGTCCCGCCGCCAGAGAATCCGCAGGCCAGGGTAGTCCTCAACCTCCAACGGGAAGGTCGCGCCCTCGATATCCTCGGGATCGCCCTTGTACGTAGCGTTGAAGAAGGCCCAGGGGTTATCCAGAGTGATGCGCCTCGCGATTTCGGCAGGGGCGATTTTCGGCTCCCGCCGCGCGAGACTAGCGTCGTCGAAGGCCATCAACTGCTCAAAGATCTCGAGATCCTTTTCAGGATCCTCGGTCTGCGGAAGCAGCATGCCGAGTAAGATCGCCCGCACCAGGATGAGCGGCTTGCGCCCCTTCCAGTAAGAGCCGATGGTCGTAAGGTTACTGCCAGGACCCGCTTTACGCTCCCGCTGCGCCTCGAATGAGACTTTCTGCGCCGGGAATACCGCCTCGATCAGCGCCGGGGCGTGCTTGAGGGCGTGCGGTTGCAGCTTCGGGGTCTGTGTTGCGGTATCCATCACTCAAACAATCCCAGGCTGTTCGTGGCCGATTCTGAAGGTCCAGGCCGCTTGATCGCCCGCGCCTTCTGCAACTCGTTCTGGGCGACATCACCCAGGGCGTAGCGCAGGGCCATGCGCCAGCCGCTGTCGGCATCCTGCACGCCGCCGGTACTCATGGCCGTCATGCCGAACAACCACCAGCGTTCCTCGGGGCGCAGGGCCAGCCAGTTGCGGACGGCCAGGCGGATCTTCTCCGGCTCCAGCTTCTCCACGGCCCAGGCAAGGACGCAGAGCTCCTTGCCCAGCAGGCGGTCAACCATCGTCTCCCCGACCTTCCAGCTTCCGATCGCGAGGTCGTGCTCCTTCAGCCGGGCATTGAACGCGCGCTGGACTTCCGAGCGGATCGCGGTCCAGCGGGTGCGTTCCAGCCGCACGCGGTCGATGACCTGGTCACGCACGGTCTCCGAACCCATGCCGAGGTGCTCGGTGATCAGCACCGGGGCCTGATTGCCGCGCGGTATGACCACGCGGAAATGGTGCGGGTCCGAGGTGGCCGGCACACCGAACCCTAAGGTTGGGTGGGCGAAAGTCGGTTTCCCACCGGACGGCTTCGGCGAAGCGGTCTTCTTCGGCGCTGCAGGGCTCACCCCTGGGCCTCCTGCACGACATCGCCCGGCTTCAGCTCAACGCCAGCGATCTCAGCGAACTCCTTCAGCGCGAAGCCGTCGCCGAAGTCGATGCCGCCCTTGATGACGATCTGCACCGGGGCCTGTTCATCGCTCAGTGCCTCCCGAATACCCAGAATCGCTCTCTCGATCGCCGCCGCGGTGATCTGGCGCTCGTTGAAGCGCACCTGCACCATCTTCTCGCCTTCCCCAATCAACAGCTGAACGCCTTTCATGAGGGTGTCCGGACGATCCCGAAACCTCTGCACCATCTGGAACGCCCGGTCGGTGGTGTCGATGGTCACACGCTTGGCGTTGCTCAGCGTCGCCGGCTTGCGGTCGTCGATCACGACGCGATCATCCCCGGACGCCGGGATGTTGAAGCGTGCGGTCTTCTCCGCCTCACCGGCCTGTGCAGCCACCAGCACTATACAGCCGCCGGGTGGCACCTCGAAGGGTTCGGAGTAGACGCTGCCCTCCTTCGGATTGGTGCCGTCCAGGGTGTAACGCATTTCGGCCATCGGCGTGCAGCGCAGCTCCACCTTGCGCGTGGTGGAGACGGCATGGACTTCGTGCCGGATGGTCAGATCCGCCACCCAGCGGGTGGGCTCGCCGACCTGGTGGCGGCTCTCGTTGTCGACGGCGATGAAATAAAGCGTGGCCTCCGGGGTCTCGAAGTGGTCGAGATCCTCGACCTGCGGGTCTTGATCCGATACGGAAGCGGAGCTGGAGACGTACACGAGTGGGCTCGGGCCGGCATTGCGAGGCGTGATCGAGAGCGTGGTGCGCCCGGTGTCGCGGTCGGTGGTCTGTGGGGTCACGTTCACCGAGGTGCGCTCGGCGGGGAAAGGCCCCTTTTCGAGGTAGCCGTCCGCGCTCTGGCGCCAGCGGGCCTGTTTCAGGGCCTCGTCGCGCAGCGTCTCCAGCCCTTTCGCGCCCGGCATCCAGGGCCAGGTCGGATCGGTCTTCGCGCGCATCACGAAGTCGCGCCAGGGCACACGGCGGTCGCTGGATGGCCACAGGTAGGCCTCGGCCATCGCCCAGTAGGTGGGCAGGTCCTCGATGAAATCGAGCGCGAGCTTGTGGTCGCAGCGGGCGCTGGCCAGCAGCTTCTCGATCTGGGCCTCGGCGGATTGGTCGCCCTTGCCGAAATTGAGGCCGTTGTCGATGGTGGCCATCACCAACTCGCTGTTGCCACCGGGGAAGAACAGCCGGTTGTAGGCGCCGGACGCGGCCTTGCTGAAGCGCTCCTCCAACTCCTCCATCTTGTCGCGGGCCTCCTCATAGAGCGTGTCGCCCGCCTTGAGGCTCTGGAAGATGCGCTCGATGGCGTAGAACTCGCGCAGGCGCGCCTCGACCTCGTTGGCCAAGTAGCTGTCGTGCCCGGACAGGATGAGGATGTTGTTCTTCTCCTGCTGGAACTCGAAGAAGTTGCGGATTTGTTCGGGCGGCGTACGCCCGTCGGGTTGGATCACCAGCAGAATCCGGTGCCCGCTGAGCTTCACGTCGTCCAGCCGGGGCATCACCTGGACTTCCTGGTAGGCGTTGCGGCGCTGGGCCTGCAGG
>JAWLGG010000321.1:0-4334 GCA_041685155.1 Chromatocurvus sp. | reverse complement strand
TTGACCGTGTGGTTTCCACGCTGCGCGAGCTCGGCGTATCGGGGCCGCTGCCCGCGGTGCCCGCGCTGACCCTCGGGGCAGGTGAGTACTCCCCCCTGATCATGGCGCGCATGTACCAGACGATTGCCGCGGGTGGTTTCCAGATGCCGCTGCGCAGCATCCGCGACATCGTCGATGCCCGGGGTGAGCCGCTGCGGCGCTATCCGCTATCCTACGATCGCACGCTCGACCTGCGCGTCATGCACCTCCTGCATTACGCGCTGCGCGGCGTGGTTCGCGAAGGAACGGGCCGCGCTGTCTACAACCGGGTGCAGGAGAATCTCGACGTCGCGGGCAAGACCGGAACGACCAATGACGGCCGCGATTCCTGGTTCGCCGGTTTCTCCGGTGACCTGCTGGCCGTGACCTGGATCGGTCGCGACGACAATGGCAGTACCGGCCTGACCGGGAGCAACGGCGCCCTGCCGATCTGGGCGGATTTCATGGCGGCGTCGGCCCGGCGGCCCCTGGCGTACCGTATGCCCGACGGGATCCGCCTGCACTGGGTCGATGCCGACAGCGGACTCCTGTCCGCCGAGCGCTGCCCCGGGGCGCGTCTCATGCCCTTTATCGAGGGCACGGAGCCGACGCGGAAAAGCCCCTGCAGCGGGCGCTCTAATCCCGTGCGGGACTGGTTTCAGAAGCTGTTTGGAGATGACTGATGCGGCAATCCGGGAGGGTGTATGTCGTGCGCGGTGCCGCGATGCTGCTGCTTCTCGCCGCGCTCGGCGGCTGTGCGGGACTCGGCGAGGGCCGCGATACGCCCGCCGAGATCAGCGATCCCGCCGGGGAAGCGGTTGACGCCGGGGAGGCCCGCTCCAGTGAGTCAGGGCCCTCCGGGACAGGCCCCGCGCCCCCGGTCCCGGTGCCGCCGGCGGATTCACCACAGGGCGCCACATCAGGCAATGCGGGCAGCGGTCTCATGATCGCCGCACTGCAGGCGCGATCAGCGGGTGACAGCGCCCGCGCCATTGCTCTGCTCGAGCGTGCGCAGCGCATAGATCCCGATAACGCTGAACTCTACCTCGAACTGGCGCGCACGCACTTTGCGGCGGGCAATGCGGCCCAGGGGCGTGCCACGGCGGAGAGAGGCCTGCTCTACTGCCAGCGTGGCGAGTGCGCCGCGCTGCGCGACCTGATCCATTAGCGCGGCAGTGATTCGCAGGTCACGGTAAAGCCCGGTTCGGCGGGCACGAAACGCAGGTGCTGGTTGATGCACGCCGGCAGCTCCCCCGGCGAATGGCTGACGAACAGCAGCTGGGTGCCGGATTCGGTGACAATATGTTCGATGGCGCGCAGCAGCAGGCGCCGGTGGTAGCCGTCCAGGCCCAGCGTCGGTTCATCCAGCACCAGTATCCGCGGCGCCTTCACCATTGCCCGGGCGAGGAGCACCATGCGCTGCATCCCGAAGGACAGGGCATCAAAGGGTTCATCGATGGCGTGGGACAGGCCCAGCGCCGTGAGCCAGCCCACTGCCGCGTCCCGCTGGCTGTCGCCCCAGTCATCGTACAGTCCCACCGAGTCGAAAAATCCCGAGGTGACTACCTCGACAGTCCGCATACCGCGGCTGAAGGTGAGCTGCAGCTGGGTATCGACCTGGCCGAACTGCTGCTTGATGTCCCAGACGCTCTCGCCGCTGCCGCGGCGCTGGCCGAACAGGGTGACATCCTGCCCATAGGCCTTGTGGTTGTCGCCGGTAATGAGGCCGAGCAGGGTCGTCTTGCCGCAGCCATTGGGGCCGCTGATGCAGCAGTGGTTGCCGCTGGCAAAGGTCCAGTCGACGTTGTGCAGGATCCGCGCATCGCCGTAGCTGACCTCTACCCCGCGCAGCCTGATCAGGTCGCCGTCGGTGGCGCGTCTGCCCGGGCGCCCGGGCGCAGTCGGCAACGCCTGCAGGGGCAGTAGCGGAGGCTGCATGACCTGCCTGACTGTCGGGTCTGCCAGGACATGATTGCGCTCTCCGAGGGCTTTGATGCGGCCGCGGTCCAGCACCAGAACGTGGCTGCATTGAACGGGAACATCCTCGATTTCCCGGGCCAGCAGCAGGACGGGCTGGTCGGTCTGCAGCAGCGCATCGAGGGCCGACGCGAGGACGTGACGACTGTGAGTGTCGAGCCCGTCCAGCGGGCTGTCCAGTATGAGCAGCCCGGGGCGTGACAGGACGGCGCTCGCCAGCAGTGCCTTGCGCATCTGTCCCGTGCTGATATAGCGCAGCCCGCGGTCGAGGAACGGCGCCATGCCCAGCCGGTCAATCCACTCCGAGCAGCCTGAGGGGTCATCGGCAAGTGGCAGAAGGTCCGCCACTGTAGTGCCGCGGTCGGTGGCATCCGGGTTGAACTCCGATACGTCGAGCTTTCGGTCGCGCTCGATCAGTGAGCGGGCGCGCTCGAAGCAGACATAGCCGACCCCTGCGGCAGTGACCCGATCGGAGCGACGGCATTCGCCGGAGAAATGCCGCTGTTCTCCGCTGATGATCGAGGCGAGAGCGGTCTTGCCGGCACCGTTGGGGCCCAGAAGCGCCCACTGCTCACCGGCATTGATACGCCAGCTCAGGCCGCGCAGCGCAGGGCGCGCGCGGTAGGTGAGGGAAACATTGGCCAGGTCGAGGACCTGCGATTCGGGGTGCGGCATAGTGCTTTCTTCAGTGCGCGGGCGTGGGTGCGGGTTGTTCAGGCTGTGGACGTGCCGATTGTACACTTTCCGCAGCGCAGGTACCGCGCCGTCCCTTGCAAGCGCCGCCCGTGGCTGGCTTAATCAGACCACGATCGCAATGAATTCCTACCGTGTCCGTCGCCCTCCTCCAGCTCGCCGAAGATCGCCTGGCCCGCCACCGCGCACGTCGCCAGTGGCTGCGTCCTGTCATGCAGCGCGCTGCGGTCGCCATCATTCTCAAGGTTTTCGACGGGGAGCTGCACGTTCTTATGATCCGCCGCGCCGAGCGCGCGGGCGATCCCTGGTCGGGCCACATGGCCTTCCCCGGTGGGCGACTGGAATCCCGGGACGCCAACGGTTTCGCCTGTGCCTGTCGCGAGACCGAGGAAGAGATCGGCTTCAGCCTCGGTGACGAGGATGCCTGTCTGGGTCGCCTGTCGGAGCTGAATGCCCGCAGGCGGCGTCTGGCGCGCGGCCTGGCCATCACGCCCTTTGTTTTCCGGGTCGATCGCGAGCTCTGCCTCACCCCGAATCATGAGGTGGCAGAGGTGGTGTGGGTGCCTCTGGAGTTTCTTCTAGACCCGGACAACCGCAGCAGCATGCGCTGGGAGCGCGATGGCATGAGCCTCGACATGCCCTGCTACCTGTACGGTGGGCGTCGCATCTGGGGCTTGTCGCTGAAAATGCTGGACGAGCTGATGGACCTGATAGAGGGGCGCAACCCCCGTCGGCCGGACTGGCGGCGTTACTGATCGGGCAGTCCGGCCCCTTAATGATCCTGAACGGAGCGCAGGAACTCCCGGGTGTCCAGCATCAGCTCCTTCACCGCGGGATCTTCCCGACTTGCCTCAAGAATGGCATCGTCACCGATGCGCCCGTTGACATGCGCATCCACCAGTTCAAGCAGCACGGGCGTCATGTCTGGCTCACGCGCCCAGCGTGGTGAGTTCACCAGGGCGCCGCTGACCACGTTTTCGGTGAGCTTGAGCCAGTATCCGCCGCAGCTCGAGAGAATGTAGTCACCCTCGCGGCCGTAGCTGACATTGGGCGTATTCGGGTCGAAGCCGTCCTCGGGAACGCTGTCAATGCGCTGCAGTGCCATCACCCAGGTGCTGCCCCCGGGGAACAGGTCCCGGGGCGGACGACAGTAATCCGCGGCCTGCAGCCAGACGCGGGCCTGCTGCACGTACTCCGGTCCGCGCAGAACCTGCGCTACGTCGATATCGATCGCGTTGCCGCGACCTGACTCGACTGTCGCCGCGACCACCAGGTCGGTGTCGCGGTGTACATCCACAAACGAGCCCTGCCACAGGCAGCCGCAGTCGGCTCTTGAGCCCATGCTGCAGGCCAGGAGAAGCAGCGCGCTCGCGATGCGCCGCCCCTGGGATTCAGCCCTGCGGCCAGGCCGCGGGCGACCACCGGCCATCAATGCGCTGCGCAGAAGGGCAGGGAACACGGCGCCGGTCGTCAGCCCTGCAGCAGCCGCGCGGCCGCCAGGGCGAAGTAGGTGAGAATGCCGTCGCAGCCGGCCCGCTTGAACGCCAGCAGGGATTCCAGCATGACCGGCTCACGCTGCAGCCAGCCACGCTCGAAGGCCGCCTCGTGCATCGCGTACTCGCCGCTGACCTGGTAGGCGAAGGTCG
>JAWLGG010000320.1:0-4337 GCA_041685155.1 Chromatocurvus sp. | reverse complement strand
ACCCAGTACGCCTAGCACGGCGTCATAGAAGCCCTTGGCGCGCCCGATATCATTTGTTCCGACCATCACGTGACTGAACAT
Organism: Chromatocurvus sp.; assembly: GCA_041685155.1. GTDB lineage: Bacteria > Pseudomonadota > Gammaproteobacteria > Pseudomonadales > Halieaceae > Chromatocurvus. Next base: position 4,256 of record JAWLGG010000320.1, on the reverse strand, counting down.
AGAGTCTCTCTCCGTTTTGTTTTGCCTGGTTATCATTAACAGGTTTACTTCATTGTCATTGAGCCAGCCCGACTCGTACCGGCCACACCGGCCTCCCATTGAAGCCCGCCCTTGAATACATGCCCGGCGGCGGTCATGGTTGGATCCGCACTCAACGCCCTGCAGTATCTTCCTCCCGCGACCGGGGTCTTCGCAACTCGAATGCACGCACAATAACATACGCGATGAGTGCCACCACGAAGACGACCAACAGCATCCATGCCAGGCTTTGCAACGTTTCAATGACGGTACGATAGACCTCAAGAATCCAGACTTCCGTGCCAAGCGTCAGGACAGGAACCTGCTCATGCATTGACTGCACGTAACGCTCAAGCTGATAGATCCTGACTCCACCAGAGACACCGACCACATAGGCCGCAAACTTGATGTAGCGCACCCAGGCACCGGCAAGTTCGTCGGCGACGATGCGCACCAGTATTCGCTCAATGGAAGAGCTGAAAAACCACACCACGCCCGCCGACACCGCGAGCGCGATCAGAAACGTGGCCACCAGAAGTGTCAGAAACATATCTCTCTATCTGCTGCCGCTCAGGAGATGATCCAGGTGTGCGAACAACTCGGGCCATTCCCCTCTGTACAGACTATACATCACGGTGTCGCGGATGGTGTGTAAGCCTGCTACTACTCTGAATCATCGACGCCAACAGAGCTCGCGCAGAGAACGCGGACACCACGTCGCAGTGGGTGGCCGCCTTAGCCGCGTGTCCCGGACAAAAGGAGCAGCCTCTTCCATCGTCGCTGCCGATGGCGATAAAACACGTGGGCGAATAGCCAGACAAATGGGGTTAACAGACCCGCCCGGATCTCGATTTCATCGGTATAGCGCACGAGACCCGGCTTTATTTCCTCAAAGGATATGTCGTGATTCCATACTCGTGCCAGCAGCCCCGTCTCGCGGCTTGAGATAATATTCTGCTCCCTGTCGACTTTCACGAGCTGGATGGAGTGGCGGCCCATCGGGATGACATTCAGGAAATACAGCTTCAGCGGATAATCCCGACCGACCTCCCACTCCTCGTTCAGCATTCCGGGCTCTACGGGTGTGAAGGATAGCAGGGGTGATGCCACGAACTGCAGAGACTCCGGCTTGCTGATCTCTTGCCAGAGCTCACTCTCTGCGCAGTCAAACTGTGTCGAAATCCGTACAAACATTCTTCGACAGCCTCATTGATCGCTTCAGTGTGTTGCGGACGAACCTCTTGCGGGGTAGCGCCTGCATTCAACCGCTGATCAAGGCCCGGCTTGCGGAGGACGTACAAGACAATCGTCGCAGTTGAGGTGCCAATGCCCTGGCTTCGCGGCGTGCCTGAGCGCCAGCGAAGGTGCGTCCGCCAACAGCCGCTGATTTTGTGATCGTAGCTTACTATGGCAGGCCCTCGAATTCCGGCACATCATCAATCGCCCTGTCCCAGACCGCTCTGCTCGATGTGAAGGTGTGCGCAGTCGGCAACACAGAAACTTCAGTATCCAGACACCCTGCGGGAACGACGAGCAGGCCTGTGAGTTGAGTGCCTGGCAATGCTGAACCACACGACCTACAAAAGCTTTTGTTGTGGCGAGTGCCTGGAAGCGTAAAGGACGTCACAACATCTGCACCCGCCAGCCAGGTCAGTTCAGCTGACTGCGAAAACAAATTTGCCGCATGAGCAGATCCCGTATCTTTCTGGCAATACTCACAATGACACAGGTAGAAGCTGTCGAACTCCCCGTTGACCTCAAATCTCACTGTGCCACACAGGCAAGAACCAACGTGCCCAGTCATAGGATTCCCTTCTATGGCCCGCGCGTGACGCATACATAGCGTCCGCCGCAGCGGCGCGGAAATCGCGCAGCGGTTTCTGTGTCCAGGCGCGAAAGGAAAAACTGCCGGTACTCGTTTTGCGGATGGTTACTCACAGCGCCGGGGCCTCAGTAATCCTTTTGCCTTCATCATAGGGAAAATGACAAATGTTGCGACTATGATAGGCAGAATCCCACCTAAAACCAGCGCTGGCGCCGAAGGCGACTGCAGCGCGAGTGACATCGGCTGCATACGCTTGTTGTGCGTCGGCCAGGTGCCGTGCCCATCTTATGGGCTCCACCTGGTGGGCCACGCGGTAAGTTCGAGGACAAGTTCCTCGATCTCTGCTCCGCGAACATTGGCGAAACCGGTAGCCTCACCCACTACGCGGAAGCTGCACGTCTCGAGAACACGGAGTGAAGCCAAGTTGTCCTTCGAAGTGAACGCGGCCATCTGAACAGCCTCCGGGTCGCGTTCGCTTTCGAAGAACACGCCCAGGTCAGCGTCGGCAACCTCTTGTGCCTGAAAGGCTTGATCGTGAATCACAGTGCAGCGCGTTGCGCAACGGTGTCAATCTGCGTAACGCTGCAAGCACCGGCGGCGAAGCCGCGCAGCGCTTCTGGCGTCCGAGTGCCTTGACCTTTTATGTATACATAAGAAAATTTATACACATTATGCATTAGCTGAATAGGGTGCTCAAAGATGCGAACCAATATTGAAATTGATGACGAACTAATGAGCGACGTTTTGAAAGCCACAGGCCTCAAGACCAAGAAAGATGCTGTTGAACTTGGACTTAAGACTCTGATCAGGTTGAGTAAGCAGGAACATATAAAGAAGTTCCGGGGTAAGTTGCAATGGACCGGCGACCTGGATGAAATGCGAACTGACTCATGATCGTAGTCGACTCCAGCGTATGGATTGATTATTTCTCTGGGGCAGATACCCCCCAAACGGAGAGGCTAGAAGATACGCTTGGCACTAAACCAGTAGCCACTTGCGATTTGATTCTGACGGAAGTTTTGCAGGGCTTTAGGCATGATAAAGACTACAGAACTGCCCGAAAGCTGTTTGAAGACGTGGCCATTTTCGAGATGCTCGGTATCCCATTGGCGATAAAGAGCGCCGACAATTTCAGGGTGCTCAGAAAGAAAGGAATCACAGTGCGCAAAACCGCAGACGTGATTATCGCGACATTTTGCATTGAACAGAAACTCCCTCTTCTTTTCTCGGACAAAGATTTTAATCCGTTTGTGAAACATCTCGCCTTAGCCAAAGCGTGAGATACACATATCACGCTTTCGGATAACACCGTCGCCACCTCTCTTTTCGATTGGTAATCACACATGGAATCAACGTCATATCCCTGGTTGTGGTGAATTTCCGGCGATAACCAGCGCACACCTGATGGACCATTCCATCATATGCAGCCATCACGATTTTCTGGTTTCAGCGAGATTTCAATCGGTTACTGAAACCGGCACAAGCGATCTCGCACCCTGTCGCTGAAAAACCGCCTTGCAAATCCGGTAAGATATTATACTGTACATATATACAGTTTAAACGGCACCCTGCCATGGACGATCTCCGCCCAGACATACCCCGGGAGTCGGTCCTCACCCCCATCGACAACCCATGACCCATGCCCTACACCGAACTCCACTGCCTCACCTGCTACAGCTTCCTGCGCGGCGCTTCGCACCCCCATGAGCTGGTCGAGCGCGCCGCGCGCCTCGGCTACGCGGGCCTGGCGATAACAGATGAATGTTCACTTGCAGGCGTAGTCAAGGCTCACGTTGCCGCAAAAGAGGCAGGCCTCAAGCTCATCATCGGCAGCGAACTCAACCTGGTGGAGGGCATAAGTCTGGTGGCTCTGGTGCCCTCCCGGGCCGCCTATGCGGAGCTGTCTGGCCTGATCAGCATGGCGCGGCGGCGCAGCCCCAAGGGCAGCTACCGGGTGACCCTGCGCGATGTCATCTTTCATCTCAAGCGCTGCCTGCTGATCTGGCTGCCGGAGGACAGCAGCGACGAGACCCGCGCCTATGGCCTGCAGCTGCGGCGTCTGTGCCGGGACCGGGTGTGGCTGGGGGTGCACTACCTGCTGGGCAATGGCGAGGTGGAGCGCTACCTGGCCCTGCAGCGACTAGGGCAGGAACTGCAAGTGCCCCTGGTGGCCTGTGGCGATGTGCAGATGCATCGCGCCGCGCGCAAGGCCCTGCACGATGTCATGACAGCGCTGCGCTACAACACCTCGGTGGACCAGCTCGGCATGCGTCGTCTCCCCAACGCCCAGCAGCACCTGCGCACGCCGGCGCATCTGCAGCGCCTGTACCCGGTGGAACTGATGCAGGAGTCGGCGAACATTGCCGCACGTTGCGATTTCAGCCTGGACGAGCTGCGCTATGAGTATCCGGAA
>JAWLGG010000319.1:0-4340 GCA_041685155.1 Chromatocurvus sp. | reverse complement strand
GGGCGGTTCCTGCTCCGGCAGTCCCGCCTCAGGCCGCAAAGATACGGGCGACCCACATGAGCACCATGTCCCACAGCCGGGCGAAGAAGCGGCCGGCCGGAACAGGCTCCAGGGCAATGATGGGCGCCTGCTGCTGCACCTCACCGTCGAGCAGCAGCGTAAGCTGCCCCACGACGTCACCAACCGACAGCGGGGCGAGAATATTGTCCTCCAGGACGACCTGCTGCTGCAGGTCCTGCCGTTTGCCGCGGGGCAGCGTCAGCACGATTTCCTCGCTGACACCGACAGAGACGTAATCCTGCGCTCCCTTCCAGATCCTCGGTTTGTCGACTTCAGCACCTGCGTCCAGCAGCGGGACGGTTTCATAGAAGCGGAATCCGTAGTTCAAAAGGCCACGGGTCTCGTTTTTCCGCACGGTCGCGCTGCGGGTGCCCAGCACCACCGAGATCAGGCGCATGTCACCGCGCTTAGCGGAAGCGACCAGGCCGTAGCCCGCCTCACGCGTATAGCCGGTTTTCAGGCCATCCACCGACGGATCCTCGTTGAGCAGCCGGTTGCGGTTGTACTGGCGGATATTGTTGAAGGTGTAGTCGCGCTCTGAATAACGGGAGTAGTGTTCGGGAAATCGCTCGATAATGGCCGCCGACAGCGTGGCCAGATCGCGCGCCGTCGTCAGGTGCTCAGGGTGGGGCAGGCCGTGGGAGTTGACGAAATAGCTCTGATCGAGACCCAGGGTCTCGGCGTGACGGTTCATCAGCGCGGCAAATGCGCCTTCACTGCCGGCGATATGCTCGGCTATCGCGACGGTGGCATCGTTGCCCGAAGAGATCACGATGCCCCGCTCGAGATCGGCGATGCTCACCTCCATGCCGGGTTCTATCCACATCAGTGATGACCCGGTGAAGAGCGGGTTCTGCGACCAGGCGTTTTCGCTGATGACCACAGTGTCATCCCGGCTGAGGCGTCCCTCGCTGATTTCACTGGCGAGCACATAACTGGTCATAAGCTTGGTGAGACTGGCCGGGGGCAGCTGCAGCTCTGCATTGTCCTCGGCAATCACCACCCCGGTGCGGGCATCCATGAGGATAAAGGCGTCGGCCGCCACCTGGGGCGGGGACGGCACGATGGGCTGCGCCATGGCGACTGGAGTGCCGAGCGGAATCAACAGTGAAAAAACAAGGCAAGATAGAATACGCATGAACGGGAACCGCCGGGGAATCACAGCGCGCAATACTACCGCATGGCCACTGGCAACAAAAGAAAGTGCCACATCACCGGGCGTCAGGGCAGCGCCTGCCCGGGGCTGAAGCCTCGCGTCAAAAGGAGTTGCCGTACCTCGCTGAGCTGCCTGCCGTCGGCCACCGGGCCCACCCGCACCCGATTGAGGCGTTTTCCGGACATCTCCACCGGCGACACCGTGACCGGCACGGAAACCACCTCGGCCACGGCCGCCCGCAGATTGTCAGCCGCCGCCGGACTGGCGAAGGCACCGAGCTGCAGGTAGCGGTACCTGCCCGCACTATCACGGCGATCATCCACGCCGGCTATCTCGAGAGCCTCCACCCGCACCGGGGCGGTACCACGGTCGACAAAGCCAAGCCTGACCGCCGCCGCGTAGCTCAGGTCTATAAGGCGCTCCGCATGGAAAGGGCCGCGGTCGTTGACGCGCACGACCATGGATCTGCCGTTATCGAGGTTGGTCACCCGCACATAGGAGGGGATCGGCAGGCTGCGGTGCGCCGCCGTTGGCAGATAGAGATCGTAGTCCTCGCCGTTCGAGGTCTTGCGACCATGGAACTTGGTGCCGTACCAGGACGCAATGCCGTCCTCGCGGTAGCCGCTCGCCGACGGCAGTACGGTGTACTCCACACCCGCTACCTCGTAGGGGCTGGTATTGCCGGCGCGCAGGATGGGGTCCGGCCTGGGGACGGCATCGACCACCTGCTCGGGCGCAATGGACTGTGCCGGGGCCCCGTCGTCCTGCCACGCAGGGCGTGGCTCGGACCCGGAACAGCCGCCGAGACCGATCAGCATCAGGCAGCCCACGATCCACAGCTGCATCATCCTCCTCCCGCCTTTGCTTCTTCCTGCAGGCGCTGGCTGAGCTGATAGACAGACAGGGCATACATGGCGCTGTGATTGTAGCGCGTGATCACATAGAAATTGTGCAGGCCGAGCCAGTACTCGGTTCCCTCCTCGCCCTCGAGAGCAAGACCGGTCGCCAGGGCGTCATCCGATGCTTCTCCCAGTGGCTCGAGTCCGGCGGCAACGAACTGCGCGACGCTGCGCTCGGGTTTGAGACCCGCGTTCATCCAGCTTTCCGGCACCTCACCGGACTTGCGCGCCGGCAGTATCACCGGCTCATCGGTGCGCCAGCCGTGGCGCTTGAAGTAATTGGCCACGCTGCCGATAGCGTCGACCGGGTTCTCCCAGATATCCACGCGACCGTCGCCGTCGAAATCCACCGCATAGCTGCGATAGCTGCTGGGCATGAACTGGCCATAACCCATGGCCCCCGCATAGGAGCCTTTCAGTGACAGCGGCTCAAGGCCCTGCTCGCGGGTAAGAATGAGAAAGTGGCGCAGCTCCCGGGTAAAGAAATCGGAGCGCGGGGGGTAGTCGAAGGCCAGCGTGGACAGGGCGTTGATCACGCCGTAGCTGCCGGTAACGCGCCCGTAGTAGGTTTCTACCCCCAGCACGGCCGCGATAATGGACGCTGGCACACCGGTCCTGTTCTCCGCACGCGCCAGCGTATCGCCATGCTCGCGCAAGAACTCCAGGCCCTGTCGCGTGCGTTTGTCGGTGACAAAGATCTGCCGGTACTCGTGCCACGGCTTGGTCTTTTCAGCCGGACGTGCGATGGCCTCGAGAATGCTGTCCTGCCGCTCGGCCGCCGCGAAGATGCGCTCCAGCTCCCCGCGGTCGAACCCGTCCTCGGTAACCAGCCTCTCGATGAACTCCGTCGCGGCGGGATGGGCCGAGTAGCTCTCCCCTTCCGCGCAGGCGACCAGCGGGAGCAGGGCGCAGACGAGAAAGCAGCGCCGAACCGTGAGCATGCATTTATGCGTAAGCGTCATACTGTTATCCCGGCACGCAGCGGATGTCATCGCTACTGGCCAATTACACGCCGCTCTGCGGCAATCGACATGAGCAGGCCAAAAGCCGCCATGAGTGTCACAAGGGAGGTGCCGCCCGCGCTGACCAGTGGCAGCGGAACGCCAACGACCGGCAACAGGCCGGACACCATGCCCATATTAACAAAAATGTAAACGAAGAAGGTGAGCGTGATGCTGCCGGCGAGCAATCTGCCGAAGGTGCTCTGGGCGTGCATGCCGATCCAGAAGCCGCGCATCAGAATCAGCAGGTACAGACTCAGAAGCAGGATCACGCCGCGCAGGCCAAACTCCTCGGCGAGCACCGCAATGATGAAGTCGGTGTGGCTCTCCGGCAGGAAGTCGAGCCGCGACTGCGTGCCCTGTAGCCAGCCCTTGCCCTGCCAGCCCCCAGAGCCGATCGCCGTCTTCGACTGAATGATGTTCCAGCCCGCACCGAGCTTGTCGCTCTCCGGATTGAGCAGGGTGAGGATACGCTGCTTCTGGTAATCCTCCAGCACAAATACCCACATCGGCCATGCCGAAGCGATGGCAACCATGACGACACCCACCAGGTAGCGCCAGCCGATGCCGGCCATGAAGATGACAAACAGCCCGCTGGCGATAATCAGCAACGCAGTGCCCAGGTCGGGCTGGCGCAGGATGAGGAACCCCGGCAGCAGAATAATACCCAGGCATACCAGCGTATGCCCCGGCCGGGGTGGCAGGGCGCGCTCCGCGAGATACCAGGCCACCATCATCGGCATGACCAGCTTCATGATCTCCGCGGGCTGGAAGCGAAAGCCGGCCACACTGAGCCAGCGCTGCGCGCCCTTGGCACCGACGCCGAAGAACATGACGCCGAGCAGCAGCAGCACCCCCAGCAGATAGCCCCAGGGCGCCCAGCGTCGATAGCGCACCGGGGAAATCTGCGCCGCTGCCAGCATCACCACGAGGCCGATGAGAAAAAATCGGGCCTGCCGGACAACAACATCCGTATCCTGGCCGGCGGCGCTGTACAGCACCACCAGTCCAAATGCCGCCAGCAGAAACAGCAGAAACAGCAGCGGCAGGTCGACGCCCAGCCGCCGGGATGCGCCCGGGGCCCGGGCAAAGCCCGCGCCGGAGTCCGGCATCTGCCGGACATAATCACCCACGACGATAACGCATCACGCGCCCTCTCTCATCAGCCAGGCATCGATCACCGTCCGCGCAAGCGGGTAGGCGGCGGAACTGCCGCCGCCGTTC